>CAMWMT010000244.1 GCA_947175375.1 uncultured Clostridiaceae bacterium
GGATCCGCAGGAAGTTCAAAAGGCATGTGAAGAGCTGGGAGCGAATATCCTGCCGTCCAGAGCCGATCTGTGCGCCGTCTTCGCGCTGTTTCCACGGTATCCGGTAACTTTGAACCTCTGGTTTGCCGATGATGAATTCGAAGCTTCCGGACGGATGCTTCTGAATGCTGCTGCGGATCATTATCTGTCAGTGGAGGATGCGGTGACGGCAGGCAGTTTGATTCTGGAGGAACTGATACAGAAGTTATCGCGTATTTTACAAATAATCACTTGGTTTGCATCCAAACTCCCGCTTGAATGCTTTAAAATAATCGGAATAGTCATTAAAGCCGCACTCCATACAAGCGTTTGTCACAGAAACACCGCTGCGGAGGAGATCCCGGGATATGGTTACCCGTTTTTTGATAATGTACTGATAAATACTTATCCCTGTATATTTTTTAAATTGCCTGCTCAAATAGAACTTGCTGATAAAGAACCGCTCCGCGATGGCATCAAGTGACAAATTAGAGGTGATATTTTGATTGATATGGGTCAGGATGCTGTTGATTTTTTCGCTTTCGGTTACATCCTCATGGATTAAGTCGGAGGTATTGAAATAGCAGCGGCATACCTCTACTAATAATTCAAACAGCTACGCATAGACCAGAGTAGAACTGCCCAGTGCCCGGTTCTTCTGTTCCCGGGAGATATGAGTGCATAGATTCTGCATACGGATCAGACTTGACTGGTCCGGACGAATGCGGCGGTAATCTTTTCTGGCGGCGTCCGCAAAGCAGGAAGCAAGATCATCTCCGCCTGCACGCAGCTGTTCAAAAAAACGGTCTTCTAGCCAGATTACGATGCGTTCGTAGGGTTTATCGGAGCCAATTTCCGGACGGTGGATGTCCAGGCTGTTTGTCAGTAAAATATCTCCGGGACGGAGCTTATAGGTTTTCCCTTCAATGGTATAATTCACGTCGCCGCTCAGGAAAAAGAACAGCTCATAGAAGGGGTGCTGGTGAAACTCTACTTTGGGTGGTATGTCGTCCAGATAGTGGTAAAACTCAAAGGCAGATTCGCCGAGCATGATCTGACGGTCTGTCCAAATATCTTTGTTCATCTTTCACAAAATTTCTCCCGCTTTTCTAATGTTTCTATATAAACGGCACAAAATTCTTGCCATCATAGAATATCGATTCATGTGCCGTTTATCATACTTTTTCTGCAATTTTCTAACATTAGATATATATTATAGGGCAATTTTCACCATATTTCAAGCAATAAATGCCATGCACGGAAAAAACTTCCTTGCTATACTTTGAGCATAGAAAACATGAGGGCCGGCCGAATGTTTTTGAGGCAGATTTTTCGGAAAGAAAAATTTTCAAAGCCTGCCACTATTATCAAAATAAGTTACAAAGGAGAACAAAAAGAGCATGAAAACTTTTCGAAAACCATTGGCGGCTGTGCTGTGTGTGCTGCTTCTGCTACCGGCTCTTTCCGGCTGTTCGGCGGGGGATAAGCGTATCATCCGCATCGGGCACAATCAGGCTACAGACCATCCTACGAACATAGCACTTCTTGCTTTTGAAGAATTTATTGAGAGCAAACTGGGCGACAAGTATGATGTGGAGGTCTATCCCAGCGAACTGCTGGGTTCTCAGACAGACATGGTTCAGCTGACCCAGACAGGAGCCATCGACTTTTGTGTAGCCAGCAACTCTATTCTGGAGACCTTTTCCAGCAATTACACCATGTTCAACCTGCCCTACCTGTTTTCCTCCAGTGAAGCGTATCATGCGGCCATGGACGATCCGGAAGTAGCGGATCCTATCTTTGAGTCTACCAAGCAGGCCGGTTTTGAGGCGGTCACCTGGATCGACGCAGGTACCCGGAATTTCTACACGGTGGATACCCCGATCAATTCTCCTGATGACCTGAAGGGTCTGAAGATCCGTGTTCAGCAGTCTCCCACCAACGTCACCATGATGAGCCTGTTGGGCGGTTCTGCCACTCCCATGGGTTTCGGAGAAGTATATACGGCTCTCCAGTCCAAAGTCATCGATGGCGCGGAGAACAATGAACTGGCTCTGACATCCAATGGTCATGGCGATGTATGTAAATTCTACTCTTACGATATGCATCAGATGATCCCGGACATTCTGATCGGCAACTGCAGCTTCCTGGACGGCCTGTCCGAGGAGGAACGGGCCATTTTTGAGGAGGGTTTCAAGCTGGTGAACACGGTGGAGCGGGAAGAGTGGGGCGCTGCTGTCGAAGCTGCCAAAGACCGGGCTGCCAATGAGCAGGGTGTTACTTTCCTTTACCCCGACGTCCAGCCTTTCCAGGATATCTGCACTCCCATGCATCAAGATCTGATCGATACCATTCCCGAACTGGCTCCCATCTATGAGCGGATTCAGGAATTAAACGCCGAGTACGCCTCGGCGGAGCAGTGAAAGGAGGTCACGAGCTTTGAAAACATTTCGTACTATATTGACCCGGCTGTTGAATGTACTGGCCGGAGCCAGCTTCATCGTTATGGTTGTGCTGACCTGCTGGCAGGTCTTTACCCGTTACATTCTTGGCAATCCTTCCTCCTGGTCTGAGGAGCTGGTCTCTTACATGTTCGCGTGGATGAGCCTGCTGGGTGCTTCCATCGTTACCTCTGAGCGGGGCCACATGAACATTCCCATTCTGGTGGAAATGACCAGTCCTGCTGCCCAAAAGCTGCTCAACTGTCTGGGAGAGGTTATCGCCTTTCTGTTCTCTGCGGTCATTCTGGTGTTCGGCGGAGTTCAGATCGCCAACCTGGCTATGGGACAGATGACTTCATCTCTGGGTGTGCCCATTGGTATCTTTTACATTGTTCTTCCCCTGTGCGGTGTACTCAATATGCTTTTCACTGCGCTGAATATCATCGAGATCCTCTCGAACAAAGAAAAGGAGGCGTTATAAATGGCAATTTCTTCTCTGTTTCTGATCTTGGCGGTTCTGTTGATTTTGCTGGCTCTGGGAGTTCCCATTGCCTACTCCATCGGCATCTCCGCTTTGGTGACTATCCTTCCCACCATGTCTCTGGATGTTTCTGTGGTTACTGCCGCGCAGCGTACATTCGTAGGCATGAGCAGTTTCAGTCTGACGGCTATCCCGTTTTTCATCCTTGCCGGTAACCTGATGAACCAGGGCGGCATCGCCAAGCGGCTGGTTGATTTCGTTATGGCACTGCTGGGCAAGCTGCCCGGAGCCATGCTGGTTACCAATGCCGGAGCCAACGCCCTGTTCGGAGCCATCTCCGGTTCCGCTTCTGCTGCGGCTGCCGCTGTGGGAAGCATGGTCCGTCAGGGAGAAGAGGAACAAGGTTATGATCCCGCTCTTTGCGCTGCCACCAACGGCGCGTCTGCTCCTGCCGGACTGCTGATTCCTCCGTCCAATGCCCTGATCACTTACTCGCTGGCTTCCGGCGGAACCTCAGTGGCGGCTCTGTTCCTGGGAGGTTATATCCCAGGTCTTCTGTGGGCTCTCTGCTGCATTGTGGTGGGTGTTATTCTGACTGTCCGAAAGGGATATAAGGGCACTCCCGGCAAATATGACTGGAAGAATCTGTTGGTATCCACCCTCCATGCGCTCCCTGCCCTGTCCCTTATCGTTGTGGTCATCGGCGGCATTGTGGGCGGCATCTTTACCGCTACGGAGGGCTCCGCTATTGCCGTGGTATATGCTCTGATTCTGGGTGTCCTTTACCGCAATATTGACCTGAAATCCTTTTGGACCATCGTGGTAGACAGTGCCAAGATGAGCGGAATGGTTGTCTTTCTGATCGGCGTGTCCAACATTCTGGGCTGGGTCATGTCCTTCCTGCAGATTCCCCAGGCAGTCTCTGCTGCTCTGCTGGGTCTGACGGACAGCCCCATTATTATTTTGCTCATAATGAACATGATCCTGCTGATCTCCGGCACCTTCATGGACGTTACCCCTGCAATCCTCATCTTCACGCCTCTGTTCCTGCCGATCGTGAAAACCTTTGGGATGAGCCCTGTTCAGTTCGGCCTGATCCTGGTCTACAACCTTTGCATCGGCAACATTACCCCGCCTGTGGGTAACACTTTGTTCGTAGCTATCAAGGTGGGTAAAACGACCCTTGCAAAAACGATACCGTATATGCTCTGGTACTATGCGGCGATACTTGTAGGACTGCTGCCGGTTACCTTTGTACCGTCTATCAGTATGGGCCTGCCTGCAATGGCCGGACTTATATAAAGAAATATAAACAAAAGAAAGGAGAATCATTATGAAAAGTTCCTTCCGTTGGTATGGAGAGAGCGACCCTGTTACTTTGGATGATATCCGTCAGATTCCCGGTATGCATTCTATCGTTTCCGCCGTCTATGATGTCAAGCCCGGCGAGGTGTGGCCGGAGGAAAGCATCAGGCGTCTGGCTGATCTGTGCGCTGAAAAAGGTCTGGTCTTTGATGTCGTAGAATCTATCCCTGTTACTGAGGAGATCAAGCTGGGCAAGCCGGAGCGGGATCGGCATATTGAAAATTACTGCGAGTCCATTCGCCGCTGTGCTAAGTATGGTGTCAAGTGTGTGACTTACAATTTCATGCCGGTTTTCGACTGGACCCGCACACAACTAGATAAAGCGGCTGAGGATGGCTCCACCAGTCTTGTGATGTACTGGGAGCAGATGAAAGGTCTTGACCCACTCAAGGATGATATCCACCTCCCTGGCTGGGATTCTAGCTATACACAGGACGAAGTCCGGGACCTGATCCGGGCCTATGGTGAGCTGGGTGAAGAAGGCCTGTGGGCCAACATCGAATATTTCCTCAAGCGGGTCATTCCCGTGGCCGAGGAGTGTGGAGTGGTCATGGCTCTGCATCCGGACGATCCCCCTTATCCTATTTTCGGACTGCCCCGGGTGATCACCTGCGAGGCAAATCTGGATCGGTATTTGTCTATCGTAGACAGTC
>CAMWMT010000245.1 GCA_947175375.1 uncultured Clostridiaceae bacterium
TTTTACATTGTATTCTGAAAAACAACTTATGAAGCCTTCGTGAAACAACCCTATGTAATGGCAGATTTTAATTGAATAAAAGTTAAAAGCATATTATAATGGTGATGCAGAGTCGATGGTAATAACATCGCAAATACAGGACAGCGGATTTAAGGAGATGGAAATATGGTACGTAAAGCGGAGATCAAGGTTGTGGAAGGACTTCGGGGAGGCACCGGGAAGCTGGAAATGCATCACATTCTGAAACCGGAGGAACTGAACGGACATGGCAGGCTGTATGCGCTTGTGAAGATGGAGCCGCACAGTAGTATCGGTTATCATGAGCATATCGGGGAGACGGAGCCGTATTATGTGATATCCGGACATGGGACATTTATCGATCACGAGAAGAACCGGATTCCGGTAGGGCCGGAGGATGTGTGCCTGATCGAGTGTGGGCAGAGTCACGGATTTGAGAATGATTCGGACGAGGAGCTGCTCATGATGGCTCTCGTCTATAATGAGTAGGGACAGGAGGGTGAATGGATGCCGGTAGAAACGAAGGCTTCAGGCGCTTATCCGGAAGTAAAGAATCTGAAGAAGGCATATACGTTATATTCGCCATTGACAAATATGCCGTATGTAGAGTGTGAAGAAGAGAATTATAACGATCAGGTCCGTCTGTATCAGAAGCGTGAAGATGCAGAGGCTGAAGGGAAAGCACTGGAGGAACGGGGTATTCGCGTTACAGTCCGGGAGTTGAAGACCGTGGAAATACAGATCCCGGTGAGGCCGGATAAGCCAAATGGTAAGAAAAAGAAACTCTATCTGAACCAGGTCCGTGAGTATCTGAGCATCCTGCCGGGGCTTGGTGTCAATGCAGTTTATTATAAGCCGGAGAGCCGGGAGGGACAGTCGCTGGAGCTGTCCGGACTTCTTCCGGAAGGCTTTGAAAAGAAGCTGGAAGAGAGCGGGACATATCAGCCGAACCTGCAGCTTACCGGATTGTATCTGATGCAGGAGGCGCGCAGGAAGAAAGAACATGTGGACATGAAGAATCTGCAGGAGCTGGATGAAGAGTTTTCGTCTAATTTGGTCAGATCCAGACTGTATCTGGCAGTCCTTCCACCGATGGGACAGGAAAAGGAACCGAAGATCGATTTGAAGAAATGTCAGCTTCCTTATCTGAAGCATCAGAACGGGGACGCATTCTTCCCGGTATTTACGGATATGGTGGAATATCGGAAATATGCGCAGAAGAACCAGAATCTGCGTCCGATCCAGATTCCCTTTAAGGATCTCCCCATGTTCTGGGTGAAGGATGCGAAAGCATATATGCTGAATCCCATGGGATTTTCGCTTCCGCTTTCCAGGGAGATGATCCCCCGGATCTTGGAAAAGTTTGGAGTCAGTACGGAACAGCCGAAAAAAGAGGAGTAAAAGTCAGGGGGTGTCGGGAAACTACGTCCCGGCTGTATGATAAGCGCTCGTATGGAATGTATCGGACATTGAATCGGCTTTGTCCGTCTCAATCGGACTTAGACGTCCGTTTGAGACGGACAAAGCCGACTCACTGTCCGCTCCAATCCACACAGCGCTGCTTATCATACAGCCGGGACTTCATTTTCGATACCCCTAGTTTTATACATTTTTTTGCTCCTGTCTCCACCAGATATAGGACATCAGGCAGGGGATGAGTGCAACGATGAGAGCTGCGGCAGTGCAGAAGATAAAGCCGCGGTCTGGCAGAAAGGCGCAGATGATGAATATAAGTCCAGCCAGGAAGAAGCATCTGCCGCCCAGTCTATGGGTTCTGCGCCAGACCTCATCGCTGGAAAGCGTCCATGGCGTCCGGATGCCCATATAGAAATTACTCTTGACTTTGGGCATGAAATTTCCGGTGATTACGAACAGGACGCCGATGCCGAGCATGACAGCCATAGGTACGGAAAGCGTACCGGGGCGCAGGGATTCGGTTATGATGATGCCGTTCGTAAACAGCATGAAGATCTGCATCAGGACGCAGAACATGTCATAGAAGCCACCGAATTTCTCATAATTACGTCGACGCGGGTCGATCTTCGGAAGAATGTCGAACAGGACAGCGAACAGAAGTCCCATGCCTGCAGTGGCAAAGAGTGTATATCGGCTGCTGTATGTGACGGTTCCATCCATATTCCAGTTGGTCGGAATCTGCTCCGGGAGTGATGGATAGAGTATTGCTGCCAGCAGAAGGCTTCCCACAGCCAGCAGATAGGTAAGGATGCGTAATCTAGGGTTTTTCATGATCAGATTCTCCTTTCTCAGTTCCTTTCAGGGACATCATCCAGTTCAGAATGTCATCCAGTACGGTAGTGTTCAGTGTATAGAAAATATATTTCCCCTTTTTCTCGTCGTCAATCAGGCCCGCATACTTCAATGTGGACAGATGATGAGAAAGAGAGGCACCGGTGATGGAGAAATGTTCCAGAAGTTCTCCGGCAGACAGCGGTCCTGCCCGCAGAAGGTTCAGAATCTCCCTTCTTGTAGGGTCTGACAGTGCCTTAAAGCTCTCCTGAAATCCCATGGTAGTCGCCTCCTTTTATGAAATATTATTTAGATAATTTTCTAAATATCTAAATAAAGGATAGCACAGAAAGGCAGAAAAGTCAATTGAAATGAAAAATGCTGATTCATAAATAAAAAATTTCTTGCGATTCTGGATTTTTGTGTTATAGTATAGAGGAACGTCATTCGAAAGAAGATGTATCAGAAAAACAGTGCTGACCTTATGTGGCGGCAACCTATGCAATGTATATTTCTCATATCTGCCATCCGGTAGATTTTTTCTGATGTTCTTACGGATTTCGTTTCATTTCCCCAGAATAAAAAGTGCTGAAAGACAGGGGACGCATTATGCGCCGTTTTATCAGACAAAAAAGGAGAAAAAAATGAAAAGTAACACTTCACGACAGACGCTCTATATGGTAGAGCTGGCACTGATGACTGCCATTATCTTTATTATGGCATTTACTCCGCTTGGATATCTCCGGACGCCGGGGCTTTCGATCACTTTTTTGACTGTTCCAGTGGCAGTCGGAGCAATCATTCTGGGACCAAAAGGCGGGGCAGTCTGCGGACTGGCTTTTGGCATCACCAGCCTGATTCAGTGCTTCATGGGAGGAACCTTTGGTTCCATGCTTCTTAGTATCAATCCGGCAGGGACGGCATTTACCTGTATCGTTCCCCGTGTCCTGGAAGGACTGCTCTGCGGGCTGGTATTCCGTGCGGTGCGTAAAGTAGCCGGAAACAGCGCATATTTTGCTGCAAGTCTGGCATGTCCGCTTCTGAACACGCTGTTCTTTATGAGTGCTGTTGTTGTGATCTTTTATCATACAGATTATATCCAGGGCTTTGTGTCTGCTCTGGGAGTAACGAATCCGTTTATGTTTGTCCTGACATTTGTTGGAATTCAGGGATTGATCGAAGCGGGTGTCTGCTTCCTGATCGCGAGTGCGGTATCTAGAGCTCTGGGAGCAGCGCTGAAAGCAGCGTGACATTGAACTGCTAATATTCAATAAGACATGATAAACGGCACCTGGACCGTTGCTCTATGAGGGCAGGAGTTTAGTGCCGTTTATACAGATAAGGAGTACAAGATCATGAGAGAAATATCGATAACAGAGATGGAAGGCGTTCGGATTGGGAACGCCCAGGATGAAGAGGCAAAGACGGGAGTTACCGTCCTTCTTTTTGATCCGGGAGCAAAGGTCGGCGTGGACATCAGCGGTGGTGGTCCGGCCTCCAGAGAGACACCGCTGGCTTCTCCGGTCACGGCGGACAATCCGGTCAATGCCATCGTGCTTTCGGGCGGTTCCGCTTTTGGACTGGCGGCAGGAGATGGTGTGATGCGTTATCTGGAAGAGCATGGAGTGGGATATGAGACGGGTTATGCAAAGGTACCGCTGGTATGCCAGTCTTGTATCTATGACCTGGGATACGGCAGGGCGGATATCCGGCCAGACGCAGATATGGGCTATGCGGCCTGTGTGGATGCGGAAAAAAATCAGCCGCTCACCGGAAACGTGGGTGGCGGAACCGGCGCGACAGTGGGAAAGCTCTGCGGCATGGAGTGTTCCATGAAAGCCGGGCTTGGCATCCATGCAGTGTCTGTGGGAGAGCTTCAGATGGCAGCGGTTGTTGTGGTCAATGCGCTGGGAGACATCTATGATCCGGAAAACGGGCAGAAGATCGCAGGACTTCGTTCTGCGGATGGACAGGGATTTGCAGATACCTGTCAGATGCTTTATCAGATCAGCCAGCGACAGGATCTGTTCAACAGCAATACGACGATCGGAGTCATCGTTACGAATGGCAGATTTTCCAAGGCAGAGATGAGCAAGATCGCGTCTATGGCAAGGAGTGCTTACGGACGCTGCATCCGCCCGGTGGGCACCATGGCGGACGGCGATACGATTTATGCGGCTTCCGTGGGAAATGTGGAAGCAGATATTAATGTGGCAGGAACGCTTGCGGCGGAAGTGATGGCGCAGGCGATCAAAAGAGCGGTAAAAAATGTGTAAAGGCTGTCCATGCTTATTTTATATAGACTGGAATATCCTTTGAAAAATAGTCAATGGAATCAGTGGTATAAAGCAGTGCCCCTTCATAGTATACTTCGTAACATTCTCCGTCCTGTATGAGGAAACAATTGGTTTCATTCAGCACAATATAAGGCTCTCCCGGTGGATTATAGGGTTCCAGAGTAAAGGACGTGCCAAAACCCAGAAATAGGAGCAGAAAGAGGAAGGCGGCCATTTGCCGTATACGTCCGGTCATCCGGGAATGTCCGATCAGATACATCCGTTTATGCAGAGTTCGCTGATCTGAACGGCCAATGGGAAGCGCCAGAGGAATCGGAGGTTCGTGGATCTTTTTGACCGTATCGGTCAGACACTGCATGTAGGTGGCTTTC
>CAMWMT010000246.1 GCA_947175375.1 uncultured Clostridiaceae bacterium
AAACAGTGGAGCTTACCAAAGAAGAAGCAGAAAAACAGGAGGATAATCTGTGGCTGGAACCATTAAAAGGATATTTTAATGAAGAAATCCAGTATATTTCTGTAAAGACCCTGATCTATGACATTTTTACCACAAATTTGAGCATGGAGAGCAAAGCCGGATTTCTTGCAAACGTATATGGGGAGCAGAGGGAAGGCTTCTTTATGTCGGAATATGGGAACAACTCCTTTGGGAAGTGTAAGATCAGCAGGGATAAAGACGGCATTGAGGTCTCTTACCCACGGGCAGACGGGACAAAGGGACAGAAGCGGGTGGATTACCGATACTGTGCTGACCTGATCCTGCACATGATAGAGAAAAATGATTACCTGTCAGAAGGGATCTTCGAGCGTTTTAAGGAAGCACCGGAGGCATTTGCCGCGATGCCGTGGTTCATGGAGATCTACCATGAATATAAAGAACGTATGCAGGAGGAACCGGATTTTGAGGCGGTCATCATTGACGGGCAGACAGAAGAAAAGGAACAGGAAGAAATAAAAGAAGTACAGCAGGGGCAGGAAAACAGACAGGAAGATACACAGAGAATACCAGAAGCGCCAGAATTGGAGGGAACTGCAAAGGCTGCAGAAGCGCCAGAATTGGAGGGAACTGCAAAGGCTGCAGAAGTGCCAGGATTGGAAGAAACTGCAAAGGTTGCAGAAGCGCCAGAATTGGAAGAAACTGCAGAAGCTGCAGAGCATGTGGAGGGAGAAGTCCTGAATCCTGACGGGAGCGTGGCAAAGCCGCTTTCTGCCAGCCTGTTCCCGGAGGCTCTCAGGCAGGTGGAGACCATGGACGAAGACCTGCGGGATGCATTGGAGATCTATCTGATGGGATGTTCTGCAGTCAGTCCGTATCAGCCCTTTTTGCAGATGGTATCGGAAAGCAGCCTCGCCAGAGAAGATAAGCTGTATTTTCTGAAAAGCACGATCAGTTACGCAGACGGGGAGGAGCCCAAAAAAGCGTACCATAATAATTCTTATGGTCTGATTGAATATTTGTCTGATAAAGATGTGTTTATTGTGGACTATAAGAACCGGAACGGAGAACGCAGGAAAGACCCCGTAACCTATGAGCAGCTTTACTCGGTCATGGAATATCTGATCCGGGCAGAGATGTTCGCGGAACCGGTACGTCTGGAAAAATACACTGGGGCTTTTGCAGACCGGCCTTATGAAAAGAAATCCGCACTGGAAAAGCAGTTTGATGACAAACTGACAGATCTGCGGAACAGGGAGAGAAAAGGAAACTTTCATTTTGAGGATGACGAGCTTCCAAAAGGCGGGCAGAAAACAAGATACCAGTGGAACGTGGAGGCGATCCTGCTGCTAAAGCAGATAGAATCTGAAAACAGGGCTGCAACGCCGGGGGAGCAGAAGATACTTGCGCGGTATGTCGGATGGGGCGGCATACCGCAGGCATTTGATGAAAGAAATAAAAGCTGGCAGAAAGAATATGAAGAGCTAAAGGAGATACTGACAGACCAGGAATACCATGATGCAAGAGAAACGGTCAACACGGCATTTTATACATCCCCTGTCATTACACGGGCTGTCTATGACGCACTGGAAAGATTCGGTTTCCGGAAGGGCACTATCCTGGAGCCGGCGCTCGGAATCGGTCATTTTTTTGGGACGCTGCCGGAATCCCTGCAGGACAGCAGACTCTACGGCGTGGAGAAAGACGATATCAGCGGGCGGATCGCGAAGCTTTTGTATCCGAAAGCGCAGATCAATATAGGGGGATTTGAGGAAACACAGTATCCGGATAACTTTTTCGATGCTGCGGTGGGCAATGTGCCGTTCGGGGACTATAAGATTTATGATGCGAAATACTCAAAGTATAATTTCCGTATTCATGACTATTTCTTTGCGAAGACGCTGGATAAGATCAGACCGGGCGGTATCGTAGCGTTCATCACAAGCAAAGGCACTCTTGATAAAGCGAATCCTTCCGTAAGGAAATACCTTGCACAGCGGGCGGAGCTGCTTGGAGCGATCCGGCTTCCCAGTACCGCTTTCCGGGACAGTGCCGGAACCGATGTTACCAGCGACATCATCTTCCTGCAGAAACGGGAACGCAAGATCCTGTCTGAGCCGGACTGGGTACATCTTGGAATGACAGAAGACGGCATTGCGGTCAACTCGTATTTTGCAGAACATCCGGAGATGATGCTGGGGACTATGGAATATGATACCCGCATGTTTGGAAACGGCAGTAAATACACAAGCTGTATCAACCATGATGAAGATTTTGACCTGAAATCCGCACTTGCAAAAGCCGTGGGACAGCTTTCCGGCAGGATCACCGATGTGGCGGAGCTTGCAGGGGAAGAGGAAGACACAAAGGATATCCTGGAGGCTGATCCTGATGTAAAAAATTACACTTACACATTTGTGGACGGGAAGCTCTATTACCGTGAAAATTCCGTCATGTACCGCAAGGAAGTATCGGCTGTGGCAGAGGAACGCATACGGAGCATGGATGAAATCCGTACGGTCACAAGGCAGCTTATCTTTATCCAGACAGAAGGGTGCAGCAGAGAGGAACTGGCTGCGCAGCAGAACCTCCTCAACGAAAAGTACGATGCCTATGTGAAAAAATACGGGCCTCTGACCGGGCGCGGGAGCCGGCAGGCATTCCGCGATGATGCGGACTATCCGCTTTTGTGTTCTCTTGAGGTCGTGGATGAGGACGGGAGGGTGGAAAAAGCGGATATGTTCTATAAGCAGACGATCCGTGCAAAGACCCAGGTGGAGCGTGTGGAAACGGCGGTGGAGGCGCTGAATGTATCCGTCAATGAATTTGGGACGGTCAATATCCCTTTCATGCTGAGTATCTATGAACCTGATATCAATAAAGAAATGGAAAGCTTTCCGGAAGGAAGTTCACTCTCCCCGGATGCGGAGGCAGAAGTGAAAAGAGCAGCGCTCCTAAAGGATCTGGAGGGGCTTATCTATCTGGAACCTGCAGAATATAATCCGGATAACCTGAACATGGGATGGAAAACAGCAGATGAATACCTGTCCGGCAATGTGCGCAACAGGCTGAGGATTGCGGAAGCGTATCAGAAGAATTATCCGGAGTTGTTCAGCATCAATGTGGAAGCACTGAAAAATGTGCAGCCGGAGCGTCTTGATGCATCAGAGATCGACGTGCGTATCGGAACCACATGGATCTCGCCGGAAGATTATGAGCAGTTCATTTATGAATTACTGAAAACGCCGTATAGGGCAAGGGCAGTACGGACACAATGGTCAAATTCAGGAATACAGGTAAAGCTTAATACCTATAACATGAACTGGTTCGTGGAAAGAAAAAACCTGGACTACCGGTCGATCGCAGCAACGGAAACCTACGGGACAAAGCGGATCGATGCCTATTCCATTTTTGAGGAGACCTTAAACCTGCGTACTGTGACAGTCCGTGACAGGATAGACGACGGTGAAGGCAAATACCACTATGAGGTGAACAAAAGGGAGACCATGCTTGCAAGGGAAAAGCAGAATCAGATGAAGGAGGCGTTCAAAAGCTGGATATTCAAGGAACCTGAGAGGCGGCAGAAATATGTTGATTATTACAATGAGACATTCAACAATATCCGCCTGCGGGAATATGACGGAGCGCACCTGACATTCCCCGGCATGAATCCGGAGATCAGGCTTCGTGACCATCAGAAAAACGCAGTCGCAAGAATCCTGCTTGGCGGCAATACCCTGTTGGCCCACTGTGTGGGAGCAGGGAAATCTTTTACCATGATGGCTGCCTGCATGGAACAAAAGCGGCTCGGACTTGCCAACAAGAACGTCATTGTAGTGCCAAAGTCTATCGTGGGGCAGATGGCGGGGGAGTTTATGCGCCTGTATCCGTCCGCGAATATCCTTGTAGCAACGGAACGTGATTTCGAGAAAAGCCGCAGGAAACAGTTTGTATCCCGTATCGCGACCGGAGATTATGACTGCATCATCATGTCCCATTCGCAGTTTGAGAAGATACCGATCTCCAGAGAGCGAAGAGAACGGATGCTGGAGGCGCAGATACAGGAAATTTCTTTCGCGATCGACGAGATCAAATCGGAAAGGGGGGAGCAGTGGACGGTCAAGCAGATGGAGGCGCAGAAGAAAAAGCTGAACGAGCAGCTGAAGGCGCTGACGGATGAAAGCAGCAAGGATGACCTGATCACTTTTGAGGAACTGGGCATTGATTCAGTCATGGTGGATGAAGCACATCATTTTAAGAATATGTCCATCTTTTCCAAGATCAACAACGTGTCGGGCATATCCGGCACCGGTTCCAAAAAGGCAATGGATATGTATCTGAAATGCCAGTATCTTGATGAAATCAATGACGGCAGAGGGATTGTGTTCGCAACAGGTACGCCGGTGAGCAATACCATGTGTGAACTGTATGTGATGCAGCTTTATCTGCAGAAAAAGACACTGGAGAGGATGGGCATTTACCACTTTGATTCCTGGGCGGCGAATTTCGGTGAAGTAACAACCGCACTGGAACTGACCGTGGAAGGCAGCGGCTTTAAGTTCAAAAGCCGTTTCAACAAGTTCACAAACGTGCCGGAGCTTATGACCACGTTCCGTGAGGTGGCGGACGTGCAGACTTTCGATATGCTGAACCTTCCGGTTCCTGCCCTGCGGAGCGGAAAGCCGATCATCGTGGAAAGCGAACCGGACTGGTACGTGAAGCAGGTCATGGAGGAATTTGCAAAACGGGCGGAGAGGATTCACGCAGGCGGCGTTGATCCAAGCGTGGACAATTTCTTAAAGATCACAGGAGAAGCAAGGCTTTTGGGGACGGACGCAAGGCTTCTGGAACCGGATGCGCCGAACAACCCGGATGGGAAACTGAATAAGGTAGCAGCGAATGTGGC
>CAMWMT010000247.1 GCA_947175375.1 uncultured Clostridiaceae bacterium
GTATCGGAATGACCCCGCACCAGTTCTGTATCCAGAACCGCATAAGGAAATCACAGGGGTTGCTGGATGAGGAAAAGACAGTCAGCAGGATTGCAGCAGAAATGGGATTTTATGATCAGGGCCATTTTGACAAGGCTTTTCAAAAGATTGTTGGGATATCCCCATCAGAATATGTCCATTCCAAAAAACGGATAGTGCAGGGTACATAGGGCAATTTTTTACAAGACATGACAGCTTCCGAAGAATATGATTGAAACGTAAGACAGATCACATATTTTATCGGAGGTGCAGAATGGATACATTCGAATTGTTTAACAATGGAAAATTAGTTTTGCCGGAAAAGGAGGCTGGCTTTGCGTGTTGGACGGCGAATTGAGAGAGACGCAAACAGCGAATTATTTTTCTCATCTTTGTCTCATTGACCGCGCAGTGCCGTCTGCAAATGCACAATCCTGCCGAAAATATGGCACGCTGCTATCAGTATGAATTTTTGACCGAAACGTAAAAGGCCATGGATCCAATCATGAGACTCACAGCCTACATAATACATTTAGATTTCTGGTTGCTTGCTGGCCAGAGCTGGCAGATGGACCAGACCAGCAGCAACCGTCACCGCGTCCACTTTCCGCATCAGATGGCTTAGCCTCTCTTCATTCCAGAAGATGTCGGAAAAACTGGAAAGTTCACAGCCCACATCATGGTTGGGAATGCATAGGTAATTACCATATATATGTCGCCCAGCAAGGATGTGGAAGTACGTCCCGCGTCCGTTGATTTCGGCCTCATACTGGCTGGGTGTCCAGCGCAACAGATGAAGCTCTCCTGTCCAGGTTTCGCTGTGGGAGCCGCTCTTTAGGATACAGATATATTCCATAGGCAGATTCTCCTAAGCAAGGTTCTGGTTGTTGACAGAGGCCAGGATAACTTCTGTGTCAATGGTCTTCTTCTCCATCTGTGCTCCCAGGGTCAGGGCGTCCGTCATCAGGTTGTCTACAAGTCGCGGGCTTCCCTGAGAATGACTGTGGACGGCGGAAAGAGCGGCCTGTTCCATGATGGAGGCGGAACCTCCTGCACAGGCGATCTTGTGGAGCACATACTGCGCCACTTCCGAATCCGACAGTCCAGAAAAGTTGTAATGCACCGTAATCCTTTGGCGGAGGGCTTCATGGACGGGCTTGCGCAGGGTGTTGTTTAAGTGTGGTTCTCCGCACAGGATGAGGGTAAAACAGTTGAGAGAATCATAGCCGTAGTTCATGAGCATTTTGATGTCCTCCAGAATGCCGGTGGAGAGGTACTGCGCCTCATCGACCGCCAGGAGAAGGGGCTGTTTCTTTTCCCTGTAAAGGTAAAGGATCTGCTCTTGTATGGCACGGAACATCCCGGGCTTGCCGCCCCTGGGTTCCACCCCCAGGACAGAACAGAGCTGGCGGTAAAACTCCATAACGCTGACGGTGGAAAGGCAGATGTACTCCATATGGTAAAGGTTCGGGTTAAGGCTCTTTGCAAAGCAGCGCAGGCCGAAGGATTTGCCCATGCCAGGACGTGCTGTGAATAGGCCGATCCCCCTTGTGTCTTTCAGGTAGTCAAGCCGGGATGTCATCTCTGAGATGTCTTTTGAGAGGAAACGGTCCTTTTCCCGGGAGTTCTGTTTGTCAAAAGGATTAAAGGAAAGCCCGTAGTAAGAACGGAACATCAGCCCTCACCCCCGATCCTGGAGTAATCAATGGATGGGGTATGGCTGCGCTTCGTCCTACAGTTCTCATTCTTATCCGTAGCCCGGATGGGGTAATGCTCCCCTTCGTAAAGGATGAAGGCAGAGGACATGTCATCCGGCAGAAAACGGATTTCCACTTTGGAGGAAATGAACTGCATGGGGACGTCATAAGACACCTTGTCGATGGAAACGGTGGAATCCTTATTTACCTTTCTTGTAATACGGTTAAAAAAACATTCCTCCAGCCATTCCCTTGACTTTGGCATCCGGATGGAAGAACGGGTGTGCTGGTAGCGTTCCAGGGGCGTGGAGCCGATTCCAGAATGGGCAGATGTATTATAGGAGCGTATGTAATCCCGGAGGAGCCCGTTGAATTGTGCCAGGGAGGTGATAGAATCCATGTCCAGGGTATAAAGCCAGGTCTCTTTCAACGTTCTGAACTGGCGTTCGATCTTGGCCTTGGAGGCTCCGTCACGCACTTTTGTATGTAAAAGGACGGTGCCGATGGAGCCGCAGATAAGGGAGAGCTGCTCATTGGAGTAGCTGCAGCCATTATCGACATACAGTTTCACTGGGATCCCGTGGGCGGCCACGGCATCTTTGAGTACCTTCTGGAAGTTGTAGGCATTGTCGTTATAGAAGAGCCCGCCACCCACCAGGAAACGGGAGTGGTCATCGATGATCATAATGCAGTAGACCCTCCTGCGCTGGCCGTCCTCCATGATATAAGGCAAATAACACGTATCGGCCTGCCACATTTTCCCGAAAGCGTCCTCCTCAAAAGCCTTCCTGTCCCGTATGTTGGGGTTCCGGGCCGATTTCAGGTCATGCTTCTTCACAAAGCGCTGGACAGCACAGACACTGACCGAAGCGGGGAGGAAGGCTTCTTCCACAAGGTGCCTGTGGATCTGGGTGGAATTGAGCCTTGGGAAAGCTTCCTTGAGGCGGTAGATCTCTTCTATTGCAGTATCTGGCAGCACCCGGGTGGCTCCCTTGTCAGAGCGTTCCCGGGGCATAAGGGCGTCGATACCGCCGTTCTGGTAGAGAGATACCCATTTGCTGATGGTCTTTGGGCTGTACTGGAATACAGAACCGTCAGGAAGGGTAAGGGGATTGGCGGTGATGCGCTGGTAGTAGGCGTTTCTGGACGCATCCGGATAGAGGCCATGGATGACCGGTGCGATGAGTGCGAGCCGGAACTGTGCCATGGCAGCTGCGTCCGAAAGGTTCTTTTGGTTGTTATTCATAGAAATGTCCTCCTTAGATGGTTTTCTACCATTATGCAGGAGGTGCAGAAGGGAAGCCATACCCATGGCGTGTGGTCGATGGAAAATGGTTCATAGGCTGAATGCCTGCCGGCAGTAAGGCGCCGGATTCTTGTGGGTCTGGAGAAAAGACTTTGCAAAGCGGCGGAAAAAGGCGGAGGAAAAATCCGAATAAACGGGCCGCATCAGCAGAGCTTTTAGAAAAGAAAGGGAGGAAACCTCCATGGAGGAAAGCACCCCAAGCCATTCCTCTTTTTGCGTCCTGAAAAGCTTCAGCCAGCAGTGCAGCTGGGAAAGCGAGATGGAGAAACGTTCGCAGAGCGCCTCCACAGTAGAAAGGTGCAAGAAATACTCGGCCAGGACACGGAGGAGGAAGAATAGACTATAGCTGGAGTAAGGGATGATGAAGTCCGGAAGGATGGCGTGGGTATGTCCGCAGGTACAGATAAGGCGCAAAATGCAGAGACTATGACGGACGGGGGAGCCATCCATAAAGTCGACAAGGCAGCGTCCATAGTAGGCATGGATCTGGCAGGAACCCTTTGCCCCACAGCAGGGGCAGGCCGCAAGTTCTGGCTGGAACCCATCCATGAAAGAATCAAATAAGTCTTTTGATGAAGTTTTTATACGGATCAGCTTGCAAAACAGGGAGTTTTCTCTTATCATAGTATATATCGGTGATGCTGGAGCCTCAGGAGTGGGACATGATCTCGTATATGGCAGGCATACTGATGTGTGAGAGAAAGAACGAACTGTGGTAGGGGATGTTCTTTCTCTTTTTTCGTTCCATAAAAACTATATCGGAACAGCATGGAATGGTCAAGAAAAAAACATGCCGCTTCCTGCAGCACGTTCTTATAGACAATAGTTTAAACCTGAGATTTTATTTTGACGTTTTTGGGCGGGAGATAGGAACTTTATTTTGCTGGGCGACAGCTTGCATCCGCTATAAAAAACGGGGATCTGATTTCAATGCGCCGTCATGCGGGCAGACCGGAGGGGTATCTGGAGTCCTTTGCCCAGTGTGCCACACGGATGATGAAGATAATAGATGAAAAGAAAAAAGAGCCGGATCAGGTGCAGGGAAACGGGCAGCTTTCTTTGTTCCAGTTTGGCATGGAGACAGGGCAGCGCCGGTAAGCGCTGCCTTTTATGCGGATAAAAGGAGGAAAGCATGAAGTTAGAAGATATGATTATGGTGGTGGAAAACCAAAAGGGGACAGAAACCAACTTTTTGACGGATCTGCGGGGATATATGGAAATGGCGGTAAAAGCCTGTGATGATTCCGCAGTGGAAATGGCGGATGCCATAGGGCAGTTATATGGCACAAAGGAAAATAACCGTGAATGGAGTGATCTGTACTTTGCGGGGAATAAAAGCATCCATGCGGCATTCTGTACCGGGGAGGCGCAGCTTCGGGGATTCCTTATGGGAAATTTTAACGATGGCGAATGGTCTTTTGACGAGGGGAAGTGTCCTAAGAGCTGTCTTGATGTCCTGCGGATATACAACATGAGAACAGACGGACATTCCCTGTTCCCCTCTCTGCATTATGAGCGTGTAGAGCATACTTTCCATGCGGGGGAAGTGCTGCACAACATGAATGGGAATGACTACCGTGTGCTTGCGGTATTAAGCCCTAAAAACCTGCTGTTAATGAGCGCAGTGGACGGACAGATCATTGTAGGGAGAGGTGTGAATCTTTTTGAGAGATACCCCAAAGGGGAACGTCCCGACAATGACAGTGTGGTTACAGGCATAGAATGGGATCACGGCGTTTATCTTGGAACTGACATTACAAGGATTGACTTTGACATTCTGAAACAGGAGTACGGAGAGCCTGACAGGGTGGAGAATGTTTCAGACCTGCGTGATAAGATCCGGAGGGATTTCTGGATGCAGAAGAACGTGGAGCAGAAAGAGGGACTGCCGGAG
>CAMWMT010000248.1 GCA_947175375.1 uncultured Clostridiaceae bacterium
GCTTGTGATCCAAACTCGCCCAGAAGTCCATAGCAATGGTCCTGAACTGTACTTCCACCCGCATGTATTTTTTTTCGCTAGACAGAAAGATCGGTATCTGGATAATCAAGTGAAGACTCCGATACCCGTTCTGCTTCGGATTCTTGATATAATCTTTCACTTTCAGAACTTTCAGATCATCCTGTTCAGACAGCATGGTCGCAAGATAATAGATGTCCTCCACAAACGAACAGATAACTCGGACTCCCGCCACGTCATTTAACTTCTCTTCTATATTTTTTACGGACAGTTCATAACCCTTCCGTTTCATTTTCTCAAGAATGCTCGCCGGTTCCTTTACACGGCTCTCGATCTGTTCAATCGGGTTGTGTTCATGCTCCAGTGAAAATTCTTCGTTTAGAACATGAAGTTTTGTCTCAATCTCACGAATGGCACAGCGATACTGCATCAGCAGCGTTGTAAAAGGCCGTATCTTTTGGGACAACTCAATCGGTTCACCCTCTGTCATCTGCGTCAGAAGTTCCCTGGCCTCCTCTTCTCCCATACCGATCAGTTCATTCTTTTCCTTCATAATTCCATGTCTCTTCCTGTAATCTCTGATATAATCTTTCTCTCCGGTCCTCTTTTACCGGAAAACATTCTCTATATCTGTGTACATCATTCTGCAGGTCATAAAGCAGTACCCGTTCTTCCGGGCAGCATCCTTGCAGACGGATCGTCTCCGCCTCAAGCTTCGTTCCGTCTGGCGCGTATATCCGGGAATCTCCGGAGTAAAACACCTCTCCCATCTCTCCGGCACAGTTGATTCCTGCCACATACGCCATATTCTCTATGGCACGCGCTTTCAGAAGGCTCTTCCAGTGTCCGCTCCTAGCTGCCGGCCAGTTCGCAGGCACCATGATCAGTTCCGCTCTCTTCGACAGTATCTGAAACGGCTCCGGGAACCGCAGGTCATAACAGATCTGCACGCCCACGCAGAACCCTTTGATGTCACAGACCGGAAGCGTATCTCCTCCCCGAAAATACGCTGTCTCTCCGGCAAAGCGGAAAGGATGCAGCTTTATATAATCCAGTATCCTGCCTTCCGGCGATACGATCGAATAATGGTTTTCACAGAGCTCTCCTCCATCTCTGACCCATCCGCCTCCTATGGTCACACCGTATCTCTCCGCCAAGCCCTGAAGCCATCCTACCGTCTCTTCCCGGCATTCTTTTGTCCGTTCCGTATGCATGGAAAATCCGGTCAGGCTCATCTCCGGAAGAAGAAACAGATCTGTCTTTTTCTCTGACAACAGTTTCAGATACGCTTCTACTTTCTTAAGATTGGCCTGTTTATCTTCCCATTGGATCTGTAATTGTCCAAGTGCTGCCTTCATTTTCCATACCTCCTTTCCTATTTTACACGATTTTTTTCTATTTGTCGATTTTTTAACATAAATTTTATATATTTTTAACCCTATTAAACATTAGTAGTTCAATAAGTATATGTCTTTGCAGCAAAAAGCAACGTTTTATGGCCCACTTATCCAAATATCAGATCATCCGCAACATCTTTTTGCAAAAGAAGCATAGTTGTGATATACTAGGTAAGGTCTGCCCACAGAAATTCTCGCAATGCTTCTGTCCGGCAGGCTTAAAACAACATCTGCCTGAATTCCAGGTGGCAGATACAGAACTCAGACCAGGAGGAAAATGAATATGGAACGTTTATACATACCGGAAGGCTATCATTCAGATCTCTCTCTCTACGATACGCAGATCGCCATCAAAACTGTCAAGGATTTTTTCCAGCAGACACTGGCAGAGCAACTCTACCTGCTGCGCGTCTCCGCACCACTGTTCGTAAAACCGGAATCCGGACTGAACGACAATTTAAACGGTGTGGAACGCCCGGTCTCCTTCGGTATCAAAGAACAGGATGACCGGCCCGTGGAGATCGTTCACTCCCTTGCAAAATGGAAACGAAATGCGCTGAAACAGTACGGCTTCCATGTGGGTGAAGGACTCTATACGGACATGAACGCAGTCCGTAGGGACGAAGACACCGACAATGTCCACTCCATCTATGTGGACCAGTGGGACTGGGAAAAGATCATCCTGAAGCAGGACCGGAACATGGATTACCTGAAAGAAGTGGTCCGCAAGATCTACAAGGCACTGAAAAAGACAGAAAAATACATGGCGATCCGCTATGATTATATTGAAGAGATTCTGCCCAAAGACATTTTCTTCATTACCACGCAGGAACTTCTGGATCTCTATCCGGACCTGACTCCCAAGGAGAGGGAAGACCGGATTGCCAGGGAAAAAGGCGCTGTCTTCCTGATGCAGATCGGAGGACGGCTTAGCAATGGGGAACCGCATGACGGAAGAGCGCCGGATTATGATGACTGGAGCTTAAATGGCGATATCATTGTCTGGTATCCGGTACTTGGGCACGCGCTGGAGCTGTCTTCTATGGGAATCCGTGTAGACGAAGAGGCTCTAGAGGAACAGTTAAAGCTCTCCGGATGCGAAGCACGGGCAGAACTTCCGTTCCAGAAGGCAATCCTGGAGAAAAAACTGCCTTACACAGTCGGCGGCGGTATCGGTCAGTCCCGTATCTGTATGTTCTATCTCCGCAAAGCTCATATCGGAGAAGTACAGGCATCCATCTGGCCGGATGATATCCGAGAAACGGCTCTGCAGAACGGCATCGTTCTGCTTTGATCTGTTTCATTCCATTATTAGAAAAGGCAGGAAAAGACCTGATATGAAAGAAAAACTGACCAGAAAAGACGTGGAAAAGATCCAGGCTGAGATCGATCACCGGAAACTGGTTCTTCGTCCCCAGATACTGGACGCGGTGCGGGAAGCCCGCGCCCAGGGGGATCTAAGCGAAAATTTTGAATACTATGCCGCAAAACGTGAAAATGGAACAAACAACAGCAGGATCCGCTATCTGGAACGCATGCTAAAAAACGCGGTCATCGTGGAAGACCACTCTTCATCCGATGAGGTCGGCCTGAATAAAACGGTCACGGTCTATATCGAAGAAGACGACGAATGTGAAACCTACAAGATCGTCACCAGCATCCGTGGCAACTCCATGAAAAACCTGATCAGCATCGAATCCCCGCTGGGAAAAGCCCTGTTGCACCATCATGTGGGGGATACCGTAACCATCCCGGTAAATGATACCTACAGCTATGACGTGGTCATTCGGGAGATTCAGGACACGGATGGAGAGGAGAATGACAATATCCGGGCATTTTAATTGATAAAATGCTGAAATGCTCTTTTCTTTTTCCATGATTTTCGGTACAATAGAAACAGAACTTTTCTCATGTAGTCCGCGGACAAAAAATGGCATGAGGAAACACAAAGCATATCAAAAAAAGAATCGGAGGTAGATTCCATGAAAACTTATGATGTCATCGCCCTGGGCGAATTGTTGATTGACTTCACCCAGAACGGCCTCAGCGAACAGGGCAACGGACTGTTTGAAGCAAATCCCGGCGGGGCTCCATGCAACGTCCTCTCCATGCTGAACAATCTGGGCAAAAAGACCGCCTTTATCGGCAAGGTCGGAAAAGACCAGTTCGGTATGACCCTGAAGAAATCCCTGGAGGATCTGGGCATCGGTACAGAGAATCTGATGCTGGACGAGCAGATCCATACAACGCTGGCGCTGGTGCATACCTTTGAAGACGGCGACCGTGATTTCTCCTTCTATCGCAATCCTGGTGCAGATATGATGCTCCGCGCAGAAGAGCTGAAAGAGGATCTGATCAAGGACACCCGTCTCTTCCACTTTGGAACCCTTTCCATGACACATGAGGGAGTGCGGGAAGCAACGGTAAAAGCAGTTACTCTGGCTAAAGAATCCGGTTCTCTCATAAGCTTTGACCCCAATCTCCGGGAACCGTTGTGGGATACTCTGGATCATGCGAAAGAAGAAGTCCGCTGGGGACTTGGAAAATGTGATATTCTGAAGATCTCCGACAACGAGATCCAGTGGCTGACCGGCAAGGAAGACTTTACAGAAGGTGTTGCCGAGATCCGTAAAGAATTCCCGATCCCGCTGATCCTTGTCTCTATGGGCAAAGACGGAAGCCGAGCATACTATAAAGATGGTTATGTAGAAGTAGCTCCGTTCCTCCAGAAGAATACGATCGAGACCACAGGCGCTGGAGATACCTTCTGTGCATGTGTGATCAATTATGTACTGGACCACGGACTTACAGATCTTACAGAAGAACAGCTTCGTGAGATGCTGACATTTGCCAATGCAGCAGCTTCCATCATTACTACAAGGAAAGGCGCCCTTCGGGTCATGCCGTCCAAGCAGGAAGTACTGGATTTTCTTGCAGCGCAGGCATAATAACGGCTTCCTTTTTTGGAACCTGAATGCATGCCATGACAGCAGGATATAAAACAACAGCTACTCAAAAAACCTATACAGGAGTGAATGAACACATGGAATTATTTGATAAGGTAAATGAAATCGCCAGATCAGCGGTATCCAGGACAGGTGAAGTCCTCGAAGACACCCGCCTGAAGACACAGATCCTGAATGATGAAAAATCTATCCGGGAGCTGCAAGCAAAGATCGGCGCTTTTTACTACAAAAAATTTGCTGCCGGAGAAGCAGTCGAGGCAGAGGTAACGGAATTCTGTACTGCCATCTCCGTCCACCTTGCAAATATCGATGAGAAAAAGGCGGCAATGAATGCCAGAAAACACAATACTGTGGAAGAAGACAAAGCGGATGATATTGCCGAGATGGAAGCAGATACATTCGAAGAGGACGAAGAACCCTTCGTATAAAACACTTTTTCTGAAACAACAGATCGGGGCTGTCGGGAAACTCAGCCCCGGCTGTATGATAAGCAGCGCTGTGTGGATTGGAGCGGACAG
>CAMWMT010000249.1 GCA_947175375.1 uncultured Clostridiaceae bacterium
ACACAGTATACTCTATCTTTCTCAAAATGTCCAGCATTTTATTTACTTGAGTTTATATTTATTTTTTCAATAATTTCATGATATTTTTTTTAAAATCTTTTCTTTACTATGGATTTTTTATTTACTTGAGTTTATAATAAAAAAGGCATACGATTTTCAAGGAGGTATTCTATGAACAAAATAGCATTAACTGATTTTCTCAACTATAAGGCCCTGTCCGGCCTTTCCTGTTCCCCTTCCGGCTCCTGTGCCGCTTTCATCATGACTTCTCCGGATACCCAGGAGAATTCCTACAGTCAGGATCTGTGGATCTATGACCAGGAAGGTTTCCGGCAGCTTACCACTGCCTGTTCACCGGAGGGATTTTTTATCTGGGACAGTGACGACACGGTCCTGTACCCTGCCAAACCCGCACAGGACAAGGAAAAGCTGCCTCACGGCCACTTTACTGCCTGTTACCGTCACAATATCCACCAGCCAGAACCTGAGTGGGCCTTTACCCTTCCCATCTCTGTTTCCGATATCCGGAAAATCGGCCCCGGCCTGTACTTTGTCATCGGGAAATGTGATGCCCATTATCCGGATTACTACTGCATGGACGATGAAGCCCGGGAAAAAGCCGAAAAAGAAGAAAAAGCCAACAAAGATTACGAAGTGATGGATGAAATCCCCTTCTGGGCCAATGGTTCCGGCTTTATCAACAAGCTGAGAAAACGTCCGTTCATTTACCGGGAAGAAGACCACACCCTTACACCTCTGGCCGACGCTCTTTTTGAAACAGCTGCTGCAGCCGTTTCTGAAAAATATGTTCTCTTTGCCGGAGAATCCTATGATCGGAAACCCTTAAAGAGAGCTCATCTTTACCGATATGAGATCCGGACCGGCGAATGTCGGGAAATCTATGGAGGAGATGAATACTTTGTCCAGAATATGGAGGCGGTAGGTGACCAGTTCGTCCTTGTTGCCTCTACTTTCCAGAGATATGGAGTAGAGGAGAATTACTGCTTTTACAAGGTAGATCCGGAGGCAGATTCCGTTTCTCTTTTAGCAGACGCAGATATTTATATTAACAACTCCCTGGGCTGTGACTGCCGCTATGGTCGGACACGTTCCCTTAAAGGAACCGACGGGCATCTCTACTTTATCACCACTCAGCGCAAAACCGCCGAGCTGTACCGCCTGTCCCTGGAAGGAGAGATCGAACCGGTGATCACCCGGGAAGGGTCGGTAGACGATTTCGATCTGTTTGGCGATACCATCCTCCTTACCGGACTTTACCAGATGCTGCCCCAGGAGATCTACCGCTTCTCCCTGGCGGACGGGCAGATGGAACAGATCAGTACCTTCCAGTCTCCAGCCCTGGTAGATAAGTACGTTGCTGTCCCTCAGCCCCTCCTCTTTACAAATCATGGAGTGGAAATGGACGGATGGGTCCTGCTTCCCATAGATTATGATCCAAACCGCACGTATCCAGCCGTGTTATCCATCCATGGCGGTCCCAGAACCATCTACGGTCCTACCTTCTACCATGAAATGCAGATGCTGGCAAGCGCCGGTTTCTTTGTATTCTTCTGTAACCCGGAGGGTTCCAGCGGGTGCGGCAATGAATTTGGAGATCTCAGGGGAAAATATGGAACCATTGACTATGAAGACATTATGGCCTTTACCGATCTGGTACTGGAGTTGTATCCTCAGATCGACAAAAAACGAGTGTGCGCCATCGGCGGGTCCTATGGCGGCTTTATGGTCAACTGGCTGATCAGCCACACCGACCGGTTTGCTGCCGCCGTATCCCAGCGTTCGATCTCAAACTGGGTGTCCTTCTGCGGATACTCGGATATCGGCCCCTGGTTCGGCTTAGACCAGCAGGCAGCCACGCCTTACACGAATGTGGAAAAGATGTGGTGGCACTCTCCTTTAAAATATGCGGATAAAGCGATAACCCCTACTCTGTTTATCCATTCAGATGAAGATTACCGCTGCAATATGCCGGAGGGCATCCAGATGTACACCGCACTGATGAACCATGGAGTACCCTGCCGTTTCTGCTGTTTCCATGGAGAAAACCATGACCTGTCCCGGTCAGGAAAACCTCTCCACCGGATCCGCAGGCTGGAAGAGATCCTGAACTGGCTCTTAAAATACACAGATGACACGACACCTTGCAGAGAATCCTGAAAGTATTGTCTGTAAAACATTATATATAGAGGTATTGCAAAATATAATCCTGTCCGATCCACTCCATACAGCGTTGTTGAGTACACGGGCACGATTACGTTTTGCGACCCCCGTGTCACCCTTATGTACTTTCCCGGATGATCAATTCTCCTTTATAAAGCCGGTCTTCCGGCTTTTTTCCGTTAACCAGCTGATCCAGTGCCTCAGAGACCTCTCTGGCAAACCGCTCGATCTCGCAGTCTATCGTAGTAAGTTCCGGTGTAGTAATTGTGGAACTTGGTATGTTTCCCCATCCAATCACCGCCGTATCTTCCGGAATCCTCATGCCCAGCTTCTTCAGATACTGCATCACCTGAGCCGCCAGATGATCGTCCCCCACTACAAAAGCAGTAGGGCGTCTGTCCGACGCAGCGGTTATCATGGTAAACACATCTTCCAGAATATGGTCAACCGTCTTCGTATGAGTACAGAAAAAAGAAGGTTCCACTTCCAGGCCGTGAGACTGAAGGGTATCCACATAGGCCTTGGCCCGAAAATCATCTCCCGTCACACCGGCAGTCTTATATTTTAAAGGAGGAATATAGGCAATCCGCTGGTGTCCCTTCAAAATAAGATAATTAACAGCCCGCTTTACTCCATCAAAAAAATCAGGAGCACGGATCACGATCCTCGGGTCCAGTCCTTGATATTCCCGGCTCTTGTACAGAATCAGCGGAATCCCGCTCTCTACGATCTCATTCAGATGTCTTGCATGAAAACCGTTGCTGGTCATAAACACAGCATCAAAACGTGCATCAATGATCCGCTGGATAAATGCATCCTCCACCTGACTGTAGAAAAGGCTGGTATAATATCCAAAAGCCGAAAGTCCTGATGCCAGCTCTCCAAACAGTTCGCCCTGAAGAGAATCCCCTACAAGAGCGATCTGGTTGGAACGGTTTGTCTTCAGGCTTTTGGCAAATACGTTCGGCGTATATCCCAGCTCCTGAATCGCATTCAGTACCGCCTCCCGCTTATCTTTGCTGACATAGTTGGAATCATTCATTACATAAGAAACCACCGCTGGGGAAACCCCGGCCAGTTTTGCGACGTCATTTCTCGTAACACTTTGTTTCATGAACTTTCCCCCATGCTTTTATTTGCTGTCATTATCATTTTAATTGCGGTATCTTTACTTGTCAAATAATTCTTACCTTCCGCTTTCCCGACGGCAGGTTTTATTCCGCGCCCACCATCAGCTTGATGATCTCGTTATTGGTCTCACGCATCCCGTCTTTACCCAGGCGCCCAATTCCGTGGATCGTGGACTCGATATCGTTCATGACGATCCCGTCACCTCCTTTGAACTCCTGTCCGTTTTTGTACATATGGTAGCCAAGAATAGCAGCATCCACGGAAGAAGCGATCTTGGCCGCACATGAAGCTTTCGCGCCATCACAGACAATGCCGGAGACGATGGCCAGCGCATTGACCACTGTATGGATCATGGTCTGGTAATCATCGCCGTACAGATATGCAATGCCTGCGCCAGCACCCGCGCCGGCACTCACTGCTCCGCAATAGGCAGAGAGCGTGCCGATTCCTGTCTTCTCATGGATCGCGACCAGGTTGGAGAGAACCAGGGCGCGATACAGAATCTCTTTTTTCACATTCAGTTCCTTGGCATATTCGATCAGGGGAACCGAACAGGTGATGCCCTGATTACCGCTTCCGGAATTGATGATGACCGGAAGCTCGCATCCGTTCATTCTTGCATCAGAACCTGCAGCTGCTTTCGCTTTCGCCCGGACAGAAATATCATTGCCATATGTATGCAGCAGGACGCTGCCGATATTTGCGCCATAATCGCCCAGAAGCCCTTCTTCTGAAATCGCTGTATTATACTGGATCTGCCGTTCTAGCAGATGCCGTACCTCCCGGATATCCACCGTATTGGCAAAATCCCAGATGGATTCCATGTTTAAAAGGCTGCGGTCCGCACGGCCTTTCTCGTCGGCATCCGGATCCTGCAGTTCTTTCTCAAGAAGACGATCCCCGTTTTTCTCGATGAGTACGATATTCGTGTGAAAGTCAGCGATCCGCACTTTTGCCCAAGAATCCCCTTTGTATTCCGTGACGATAATGTCGAATACATGGCCATAGTCAATGTGCTCCACTTCGATCTGGACGTGGTCGAGATATTCCCTCATTTCCTGAACCTCTTCCTCACTGACTTCGGCGATTACTTCCAGTTCCTTCTCCGGATCGCCTGCAATGATACCGGCGGCAGCTGCAGCGGGCATACCTTTTAAAAGGCCGGTATTCGGCACAATCACGCTTTTCACGTTCTTGATGATACTTCCACTGACCTGCAGAAGAACCCGTTCCGGGAGTTCTCCCAGCACCTCTCTGGCTTTGGCAGCCGCATAAGCCAGGGCAATGGGTTCCGTACAGCCCATGGCCGGAATCAGTTCTTCTTCCAGAATCTGTATATAGGCCTTATATCGAATATCCTTTTTATCCATTTCTTTGTCTTCTCCTTTTGTTTTTCGCGGTTCAAAAAGGGAAATACAACGATACATTCCCTACAGTAATATAATAAAATACACCGACCATAATTTCAATAAGGATCGCTGAAATAAGATGTGATTGAAAGTTCCGGAGACTGGAAGCTGCAAAAAAGCTGTCGCAAAGTGCGACAGCTTCTCTATTTCCATCTTTAATCCAGCAC
>CAMWMT010000250.1 GCA_947175375.1 uncultured Clostridiaceae bacterium
GTTTACCATACGGACCGGATGTTTTCAGATTACGCAGATCAAAGACTGGATGGAAGTAACGATCCTGAGTGTTTTTAAAGACCGAAAGGTGCTGAGAACCGATGATAAGCATTCCATCTCCCAGTTTCAGTCATTGTGTACGGCGCTGGCCGCTACTATAGGAACGGGAAATATTGCCGGAGTAGCGACTGCGATTGCACTTGGTGGTCCAGGTGCGGTCTTCTGGATGTGGCTGTCCGCGTTCCTCGGCATGATGACAAACTATGCAGAGAATACGCTCGGTATCAAATACCGCTATCGGAATGAACGGGGAGACTGGACTGGTGGAGCCATGATCTACATAGAGAGGGGACTGCACTGCAAATGGCTGGCAGTGATTTTCTCCATTTTCTGTTTTCTGGCCTCTTTTGGAATCGGAAATATGACGCAGGCGAATTCCATTGCAAGTGGACTGAAATCATCCTTTGGCGTGCCGGTATGGGTGACTGCGATCGTTATTATGATTTTCGTGGCTCTCGTCATCGTGGGCGGAATCAAGAGAATCGCATCCGTGACAGAGAAGATCGTGCCGTTCATGGCGATCTTTTATATTGCAGGAGGTTTGGTGGTCATTGGAATGAATGCCGGGAGAATTCCGGAGGCATTTGCGCTGATCTTCCGTGAAGCGTTCAATTTCCAGGCGGCAGGAAGCGGTGTGCTCGGATACGGAATCGCGGTTGCGATGAAGCGCGGAATTTCCAGAGGCGTGTTCTCGAATGAGGCTGGTCTTGGTTCTTCTGTTATGGTACATTCCGCATCTGACGTGGAGGAGCCGGTCATTCAGGGTATGTGGGGTGTGTTCGAGGTGTTTGCAGATACGATCGTTGTATGTACGATCACCTGTCTGACGATTCTTACATCGGGAGTCTACGATATGGATGCCTATCTGACGGCTATTGCTGCAGGAGGAGAGGATGCGGTCGTATCCGGTGCAGCGCTGACTGCTAATGCTTTTGCGACGGTCATTCCGCATGGGGATAAATTCGTTGCGATCGCTATTATGATGTTCGCATTTTCTACGATCCTGGGCTGGTCCTACTATGGAGAAAGGGCAGTGGAGTATTTATTCGGAATCAAGGGAATTCTTCCTTATAAAATATTCTTCGTATGTGTGATCTTTGCAGGGTGTACAGGTTCTCTGTCTCTGGTATGGGATATTGCAGATACGCTGAACGGCTTTATGTCGGTGCCGAACTTGATCGCGATTACGTTGTTAAGCGGAGAAGTTATACAGATGACGAGATCGTATCTGGAGAAAAAGAAGGCATTGTAATTGAAAGGGGCTGTTGGGGAAGTTGGTTGGTTTCGGCTCCGGCTGTATGATAAGCGCTTGTATGGAATGTATCGGACAGTGAATCGGCTTTGTCCGTCTCAATCGGACTCAGACGTCCGCTTGAGACGGACAAAACCGATTCACCGTCCGCTCCAATCCACACAGCGCTGCTTATCATACAGCCGGAGCCGTGTCAGGTTTCCCGGCAGCCCCATTTGTATAAGATATACTATGAACTTTTAGAAAAAGAGAATCTCCCCATCCTCGGGCACATACAGATTCCCATGATAATGCTCCCGTCCCTCTGCAGTATACCTGTCCTTCCGGTGGGGCAGATCTTTATCCTCTGTATGCCAGAGTACCAGATTAGGGATGTCAAGTTTTTCTGCCAGTCTGCAGGCATCCATGACCGTACTATGATGCTTCTCATAGGGCTTGAAGATCTCCCGCTGCCCATATAGACAGAATGCTTCATGGAGCAGCCACTGCGCTCCCTTTACATAGGGCAGCAGAGCTTCATGGTATGGCTCATCGCCTGGAAAGGCGAGAGTTACACCATTGTCCATCTGTATACGGTAGCCGAATTGTTTTTCCTTTGTGGAGCCAATATCAAAGAAAGTAAAGTGGTCTCCCAGGATCTCCCGCTGGTCTCCGTCCGCTACCACGTGGAACCGGATGCGCTTGTCAAAATGAGCTGTGAATTTCTCCCAGATGGTCAGACAGGAAAGTGTCTTGATGGTATTCACCAGTTCCTGGTGGCAGTAAATATGCAGATCTCCCTCATAATTTCCTTTATTTATGCTGGTAGCAATCATCCGGACGATCCAGACCATACCGAGGATGTGGTCATTATGGGCATGGGTGACGAAGACATGATGAATCTTTTCCATTGGGATCTGTTGTTTTTCCAGAGCTAGCAGGATTCCGTTGCCGCCTCCGGCATCGGTGAGAAAATATTCTTCTCCCTTCTTCATGGCAAAGCATGTATTATAACAGTGAACGGCCTGGGCGTTGCCCGTGCCGAGAACGATCAGTTGTTCCATTTTCGGATACCTCCCGGTAAATAAATTGTATTCATCGTTTTTGCTTTCTATCATAAATGAAATCGTACCGGTATTCAAGCGGGAATGGAGTTTTATGATTTTTTATTTGCCTGCGGACTCCGGCTGCGGTATACTGAGAATAAGCTGGAAGAAAGCAGAAAGAACGATGCCGCATGGAGAGAAAGAGCACCAGAAAAAAGAAACTGCCCATAGGGATCGAAAGTTTTGAAGATATTCGGACAGAGGGCTTTTACTATGTGGATAAGACAGGGATGATCCGGGAACTTTTGGAAAGCTGGGGAAAGGTAAATCTGTTCACCCGTCCCAGAAGATTTGGAAAATCCCTGAATATGGACATGCTGAAAACATTTTTTGAGATTGGAAATGATCGGAGCAGACAATTGTTCGAGGGTACGGAGATCGCAGAGGAATCTGAATTGTGTGAAACATACATGGGAAGCTTTCCGGTTGTATCAGTATCTCTGAAAGGGGTGAACGGCCACGACTTTTCCATGGCCAGAGAATTATTGTGTACACTGATCGGAACCGAGGCCATGCGTTTTCAGTATCTGCTGGAAAGCGACCGGCTGACCGACAGGGAGAAGCAGCAGTATGAGCAGCTGGTCACCATTGACCGGACTGGCCAGACCAGCTTTGTCATGTCGGATGCCGTACTGACAGGAAGTCTCAGAATGCTGTCTCTACTTTTGGAGAAACATTATGAGAAAAAAGTCATCATCCTGATCGACGAGTATGATGTACCCCTGGCAAAAGCCAGTGAAAATGGCTACTATGATCAGATGGTCATGCTGATCCGCAATATGTTTGAACAGGCTTTGAAAACAAACGCAAGCCTTCAGTTTGCAGTGATGACCGGGTGCCTGAGGGTGGCGAAGGAGAGTATCTTTACAGGGTTTAATAACCCAAAGATTTTTTCCATCACGGATGTGCAGTTCGCGGAGTATTTTGGTTTTACAGACAAAGAAGTAAGGGAACTTCTGGAATATTATGAGGTCATGGATGCCTATGATACAGTGAAGGAGTGGTATGACGGGTACTGCTTTGGAAACAGGAAGATTTACTGTCCATGGGATGTGATCTGCTATTGCCAGAAACTCTGTGTGGACAGAAATGCAGTTCCGGAGAATTTCTGGTCGAACACCAGCGGAAATGACGTGATCCGGCATTTCATCAAAGAGATGGGAAGAGGCGTGACAAAGGGAGAGCTGGAAAACCTGATCGCCGGAGAGACAGTGATCAGGGAGATCCATCAGGAACTGACTTATCACAGCCTTTACGATTCCATCGATCATATCTGGAGCGTACTCTTCGTCACAGGATATCTGACGCAGCGCGGAAGGGAAGACGGAGACCGCTATTGCCTGGCGATTCCCAACCGGGAGATTCGGAAGATCTATACGAACCAGATCATGACTATGTTCAAAGAAGATGTGGGAAAAGACGGGGAAGCGTTGCAGGCATTTTGTGAAGCATTGAAAAATGGGGATGCCGATGGCGTAGAAGAGCAGTTCTCTGCCTATTTGGAAAAGACCATCAGCATTCGTGACACCTTTGTGAGAAAAGAAACCAAAGAAAATTTCTACCATGGGATCTTGGTGGGAATCCTTGGATTCAAAGGTGACTGGTATGTAAGATCCAACCGGCAGTGCGGGGATGGGTACAGTGATATTCAGATCCGGATCGACGCAGAGAATACAGGGATCGTGATCGAGATAAAATATGCACAGCGGGGAAAATTGGAGGCCGGATGCCGGGAAGCCCTGGAACAGATTGAAAATAAAGGATATGCCAGGAGGCTCTGGGAAGAAGGCATGGAACATATCCTGAAATATGGGATTGCCTGTTTCAGAAGCCGGTGCATGGTCATGGTGGAGACGGAACATGATCCGATAGATGCGATTCCAGATCGGGCGTATTCCGACGGACAGAATCTGCATAAGCTTTCGGGGGCATCCCAACCATCCGTTTAAAGACCGTAATAAAATAATTATAATCGTCAAATCCGCACGCGGATGCGATCTCGGCAAGAGAGAGTCCGGACTGTTCTGTCAGCAGCTTCCGGGCTTTTTCTATGCGAAGATTACGGATATGAGTTGCGATTCCCACACCGTAATTCTGTCTGGCGATCTCATAGAGCTGTGTCCTTCCGATGTTGAACTGTTCGGCCAGCAGTGCTGCGTCCAACTTCTCAGTATAATGGGCTTGAATATATTCGTCGATCTGCACTGGAAGCTCCTGACGGCGGAGTGTCACCATCCGTTCCATGCACAGGCAGGAAGCGACGGCCTGCATGATGTGGGAAGCGGAGGCGATATAGTCTCCTGGGATGACCGGCTGCTTCAGGCAGGCTTCCTTGAGTGCGGACAGATCCAGCCGATAGCCGTCGCACAATTCCCGGATCTGCGCCCATCCTTCTTCATGAGACGGATAGGAGAAGACATGGCCGAATAACAGATAGCCGATGGTGATATTTCCAAGGATGATCGGAGTAATGCTCTCAGTC
>CAMWMT010000251.1 GCA_947175375.1 uncultured Clostridiaceae bacterium
GCTCATTTACGGTCGGAGTCTGGTTTTTCTCCCGGTCATAACCTAATGGCGGGTTCGCCTGATATCCGCCTCTCAGAGCCTTCTCGGTCATACCACGCATGACTTCTCCGGACAGACGGATGGAATAGTACTCGTCCATCCATTCCAGGATTCGTTCGATCAGTCCGCCCATGATGCCATCCGGGAGCGGCTCGGATACGCTGATCACTTCAACACCCGCTTTCTTGAGCAGAGACTTATAGACGATAGACTCTTCCTGATTCCGGGCAAAACGTGAAAATTTCCAGACCAGAATCACATCATAGGGATGCTTCGGGGATTTGGCAGTTGCGATCATCTGTCGGAAGGCAGGTCGGTTGTCAGTCTTGCGTCCAGAGACACCAATCTCCCAGTAAATGCTGTCTTCGGTGATGGTAATGTTATTTTCCCTGGCATAGTCCAGCATCAAGCGCTTCTGGGCATCCGGGGACAGCTCGTCCTGCCGGTCAGTGCTGACTCTGACGTAGCAGGCGCCATCTTTCATAGCGTTTCGCTGTATCGTATCATCTTTCATCTTATCACTTTTCATAGCATCTTCTCCTTGTACAGTCTATGCGCTGGTAAGGCGGCATAGGCGCAAAATGGGTACAAAAATAACAGCCTGCGAAAAACATTCGTTCGCTTGCATCGGCTGCCCAAAGATGATACAATATGTTTTGTTGAGTGGCGTATCATCTTCGGATATATGCTTGACCGCCTTGGTGTTGGTAGCACTGAGGCGGTTTTTCTATGAAAGTTTACAAATCCAGCGATGGGAAGTCAATCCACAGGTCATCATAAATGCTGACTTTGATCTTGTCCTGGAATGTATAGGTCTCCATGCCGGAATCAGGCATTTCCAGAAAATATATGATTACTTTTTCAGTGCGTGGGTCTACAATCCAATATTCCCGAACCCCAGCATCTGCGTATAGGTTCAGTTTACGGATGTAGTCATGACTGGAAGTGCCAGGGGATATGATCTCAATGATCCAGTCCGGAGCACCTGTGCAGCCACGGTCAGTCAGCTTGTTACGGTCGCAGATTACGCTGATATCAGGTTCCACGATGTTTTTCCTGTCCTCAAACAGTTTGACAGCGAAGGGCGCAGGGTAGACTTTGCAGGCTCCTTTCTTTGAATCAATGTAATTAGCGATTATTTTTGATAGTGTCATGAGGATTTCCTGATGAATCCGGTTCGGTGCAGCCTGATAATAGATCCGGCCGTCGATCAGCTCTGCCCGGACATCTTCTGGTAGGTTATAATAATCATCTTCTGTATAGACTTTTTCCTGTGCTAATGCTTGTGACATGGGATGCTCCTTTCTATGACTGGTATGTATTGATATTATAAAAATTGATTCTCTATTGGCTCCGGGACCCGATTCTTCTTTATACTTTCCATCGTTTTCCGCAGTTCAGGCATACAGCATAACCTTTCTTGCCGGTGAGTCCGCCCAGAACAGCTCCTGCAGGACCGGCAATCATACCGCCCATAGCAGCTCTGCCGACACTTACTTTGTCTTGATAGCCGATACTGGTAGAACGGCATTTCGGGCAGCGGACTACTTTTGAAGAGGCGGACAGGCTGGCAAGGGCGTTGAGGGAGTTACGGAGGTTGGCCATGTTTTGACGTTGCATTTCTTTGTATTCTGCTCTTTTTCTTTTTTCCTCTGCTCTAACTTCTGGACTATGATGCTTTTTCTGTATTAAATCCATGGCTTCTTTAAATTCCATTCCTGTTCTACGCATCAATTCTTTGGCAGAATATGTTCTGTTTCCCTTGTTATTATAATATATTTCATCAACTAATTTTTCTAAATCAGTTCGGTTATCCGATGCCTCTACAGGACATCCACACCCCGGACAGCTAACTGCTTTATCGCTTATTTCTCGACCACATTCAGGACATTTTATCAGTGCCATATACCTTTCCTTTCACAATAATATTATTGTAATCGTAACTTTATCAACTTCTCATGATACCCAAGCATTCTGGAAAGCTGTCCAATCGTAAAATCTTTGTTTTCCTTTAGAACATCATCGGATACCAGCAGTTCCATAGCAAATTTGTTTGCTTCGATTTCGTTTTTGGAATTCAGAAGCAAAGTTTTATTTCTAATAAAATAGCAATTTTCCCTTGGATGTAATACAGCGTGTCCAAGTTCATGAGCCATAACCAACTTCATTTCATGTTTATCCAAATTATCATTGAGGAAGATACATTTATGTCGTTTGAGATACATATAACATCCAGCACGAGAACCGAGGTCTCCAATCTGTGTTTCGATATGTAGGCAGTCTGCTATTTCAAATGGGTTGCTTGTATTGAACTTCTTTTTATAGTAAGCAACTAATTGTCGAATTGTTTTCTTCAATAACGATCACCTACTTTTGGTTTTTATTTGGGTTATATTTTTCTTTGTTAATTTTCTTTAGTCTGCGAAGCATGATTTCTAATTGGCCAGCGAATAATTCTTGATCGTCTTCTGGAATATCGTCACCATCATATGCTGCTGGTCCATACTCCTGATTAGATAATTTTTCCATAAGTGAATCCAGGTCTTTTTTGATGTCGCGCTCATCTTTTGGAGTGATTTTTATTATTTTATGGTAATCAGAGTTATCAACCATACCATATTTTTCTACACATTCTTGATAAGCATTTTCATCTATATTATCTAAAGCTTCTTTTGTGATTGCTAATCCAAGTTCCTTTTGACAGAACAATTCAAAGCTTTCGTGATTTAAATCAAAATGGTTTCTCCAAATACTTAGCATAAAATCATATTTTAGATAGTCTTCAAATGCGGATAATCTCTCATCTCTTGAAAGAGTACAACTATTTACTTTTTTAATACATTCGCTACGTCTTTTATCGGCATCTCCATATATTAGAATTTCCCCATATTTTTTTTCAGCCTTTATAAATTTTTTATGGAAAACATCATGTTCGGCAGAATCATATTTATTTAATGGGTCATAAGTATTATAACAGATAGGGCACTGAATGTAAGAGACTTTTCCAATTAAAAAATCTGTACTCACATTAAAGTAATCAGCAATAAGCTCTAGCGTTTCAAAATTTGGCTGGCGTTCTCCGCGCTCATACATATTTATAGCGCTTTTGGATATTCCCATAGAATTGGAAAGCTCTTGTTGTGTCATATTCTTTTGTTGTCTTAGTGCTCGTAGATTATTTCCAAAACTTACCATAAAAACACCTCTTTTTATTTGATACTTGTATTATACACGATATGTGTAAAAAAGTAAATAGAAAAATACACAAAATGTGCTTGACATTTTCTTTGGGTTGATGTAATATGCATATAAACACAAAACGTGCTCAAAAAGGAAAGGGGGTGAAAATATGAATAATAAGGCAATTGCTAGTAGATTGATTAAATTAAGAAATGGAAAAAGCAGAGAAGAGGTTGCAAAATCATGTGGGATTAGCATTTCAGCGTTGGCTATGTATGAACAGGGAGAAAGGATACCACGTGACGATATTAAAGTTCGGCTTGCGAATTACTATGGTCGAACTGTAAATTTTATTTTTTTTGCGCATGAAGAGCACGAATAGTGCTTAAGAAAGGAGCGATGAAAATGGGAGATTTAAAAATCTTCAATAACAAAGAATTAGGATTGCGTGTGAGAACGCTTCCTAATCCGGATGGAAGTATTTCTATCAGCGTAGAGGATACGGCAATAGGGTTCGGGTGGACTCAGGAGAAAAACGGAAAAACATATGTAAGATGGGAGACTATCAATGGATATTGTAGAGAATTTGGTTTTTCCCAACTTGTTGGGAAAGACGATTATATTCCGGAATCCTTGTTTTACCGTCTTGGCATGAAAGCAAACAACGCTGTAGCAGAGAAGTTTCAGAATTGGCTTGCATTGGAGGTTATTCCGGATATCAGGAAAAACGGTTTTTACCAGCAGAAAAGATTGACACCAGAAGAAATGATGAGAATCCAGCTGGGAATGATGGATGAACACGAAGAGCGGATTGAACGTTTAGAGAATACCATGAACATTGACTATGCCCAGCAGAAACGATTGAAGAATTTTGCCAGTGAAATAGTAGTCAATGCGCTTGGCGGTAAAGATTCTAGGGCATATAAGCATAAAGCTGATGATGGATCACGGATCAGTTCACAGGCATTTTCAAGATTCTGGCATGATTTTGATGATTATTTTGATATCAATGCTTATGCAAATCTTCCGAGGGTGCGGTTCGATGAAGCCTTGGAATATATCAATCGATGGCAGCCACCAACAAATATGCAGTTAGAAATAGGAAGGATCAATAGATCATGAGCGAACGTGATGTTTTTATTAAATGTATTCCTATGATTGCAGAGATAGTTGTCGAATGCAGCAAAATGAATGAGCAGGAATATGAGGACTGGAAGCGGGAGACAATGGAAGCCGTTGATGATAGAGCGAAAGAATTTATAAAGAAAGTGCTCAATTGTATTGATGCAGTAATGGAAAAGGAAAAGAGTGGTGCGGCGTGATTATGATTGAGTATTGAAACCTTCAAAAGAAGATGGGGCTGTATAAAGATACCAGAAATAGTGTACAAGCAGAATCGCATATTCTGTACAGACAGAGAAAAGGCGGTGACTTTATGTTAATGAATTATGAGTTCTACATAAACGGTGAAAAGAGGATGCCTACTCCGGAAGAGACTCAGATTCTGTTGGATCGGATGATGGGGAAACTGGGGTACGAAAGAGTCTCGGAGGACAAGGACGGCGATCAGAAGAAAAAGGTTGTCGTGTAGATCATGGAAGGAGTGATGACGAATGATAGTCAGTGGCTTCATGC
>CAMWMT010000252.1 GCA_947175375.1 uncultured Clostridiaceae bacterium
TTTGATCGAGAAAGCGACGGATAACGCGCGGCAGAGAATCGACATCCTGGTGGAGGGCACCGGATGCCAGAGAGGAGACCTTCTGACCGCCAGCCTGGGTGTCTTCCAGATCACGGCGACCAATTCCGGTTCCGGGGAATATACCTACGACGGGGCGTTTGATACCAGATCCCGCTATAAGACGGCGACGGTTACAGTCCGTCTGAACTATGCGGTAGAATGATTCATTTTTGCGCGGGTCGTTGTTCTGTGGATTTATAAGTATCTGTGAGGAGATAGCGATAATATGAGGAAAATCAAATCAAAATATATCGCAATAGCATTTGCTTTGCTTGTTCTTTTTTCACTTTGTATGGTTTTGTGCTTTTTCAAATGGTTGTTATTCTTTCCTGCCATAATATTTCTAAGCGCTTATATGCTGGTTGACAGAAAATATTTACGATGTCCTCATTGTTCGGGTTTTACAAATCTTGATAGGTTGTCTTATGCGAAAACACATATCTATCATTGTTCTCATTGTGGAGAGATCATTGAAATTGAAGGGTAAAATACCAGTTTGCCCAATGACCTGAAAATCTTTTGTTCAGTGGAAACCTTAAACGAAGTTATAAAAGAAACTCTAATAAGCCAGACAGCCAGAGGCTATCCGATCAAACGGATAGCCTTTTCCCAACTTTATTAAGTGTTGCGAAGATTTTTCCGGAAAAAGAGAAAATAAATGAAACTTTTTATACTGCTGTCAGGTCTAACAGTCAGAAAGGAAGAGAGAGGAGGGGATTCAGATGAAAAGTGTTGATAAGGAGGCGCTGGTTCACAAATATTTGGTAGAGTATTATGAGAAATACTACAGGATCGCATACAGCTATGTCTTTCAGGAGCAGGATGCCCTGGATATTGTTCAGGAAGGGGCATATCGGGCGATCTTAAAAAGTGATGCTTTGAAGAAGCCGGAATATGCAGATACCTGGATCTGCCGGATCATGATGAATGAGGCAGTCCGTTTTCTGGAGAAAAACCGTGGAAGGACGGTTTTCCTGGAGGAAGTACCGGAGGAAAGCACCATGGATGAGCCGGAAGATCTGGACTTGCGGCAGGCACTTGGGAAGCTGAATGAAGAAGAACGCAGGATCGTGATCCTGAAGTATTTTGAAGAGGAGAAGATCCGGACGATCGCCCAGACTTTGGATTTAAAAGAAAGCACAGTAAAAAGCCGTTTGTACCGGGCAGTGGAGAAGTTAAAAAAATATATGGAAGGAGGAGCAGGTTATGGAGAAATGGAAAAAAGAGTATGATGAAATTGTGGTGCCGGATCATACAGGAGAGCTAATGGAAGAAGCAGTGAGGAGGGCAAAAGAAACGAAAAAAGAGCCAGGAGACAAAAAATGTACTGTTATATCGGAAGTGCGGCAGCCGTGTTCGCAATTATGCTAATCCTTCCCAATACCAGCCGGACGGCAGCCGCAGCCATGCAGCAGATCCCGGTTCTGGGGGATTTTTTCAAGGTGGTAACGATCCGGGAATACCAGGTGGATGAGGATCGGTATACGGCAGATGTGAAAGTGCCAGAGATCGTACCGGAAGAGACAGATGATATGTCCGGGGAAACAGCACAGCAGATAAAGGAGACAGCCGACGCCATCAACTTTGACATTCAGAAAGTGACCGATGAATTGATAGAAGAATTCAAGAGCACGATGGAAGAATTCGAAGACGGATATGGGGATATAATCATAGACAGCAAGGTACTGACAGATGATGAGCAGTGGTTCTCTCTGGAACTTGTACTCTATCAGGGGGCAGGTAGCGGTTATGAGCGCCATCGTCACTATACCGTTGACAAGAAGACCGGGAAACGTGCCGAACTTGGAGAGTTAGTGGGTGAGGATTATGTAGAGACGATCAGCGAAGAGATCAAGGTTCAGATGCGTCAGAGAATGGCAGAGGATGAGAATGTAGTTTACTGGATTGACAATGAGGATATACCGGAGTGGAATTTTACGTCTATAGTAGAAGATCAGGATTTCTATGTAAATGAAGATGGAGAGGTTGTGGTTTGCTTTGACGAATATGAGGTGGCGCCCGGATATATGGGGTGCGTGGAATTTATACTCGATAATGTAAACATTTGCCAAAGCTGAAATGTATGGACTAATGAACGCCAATAATCCATGAGTATCAGCGACTGTTAATTGCGTTCATTAGTATATACTCATGGATGAAAAGATTCGCAGGTAATAAAATGCATAACAAGTGAGCACACCATTATGCATCATGAAAAATGGCAGATGAATGTGCTCACGAGTATTTAGGATTAATTATAAGGTTATCATGTTCCTATTTCCATCGGGTAATGGTTGTCAAAGCAGGCTCTGCATAGGGGAAGTCCGTTGACCGTGGAGGCCAGGTCTTCCACACGCATGTAGCCCAGAGAGTCGGCTCCGATGAGCTGTCGGATCTCTTCTACGGAATGAGAGGCAGCCAGAAGCTGCTGGTTAGAAGGAACATCTGTCCCAAAGTAACAGGGATAGAGAAAGGGCGGCGAACTGATCCGTACATGTACCTTTCCCGCACCCGCCTGTTTTAATAGGCGGATGAGATTGGCAATGGTGGTTCCCCGAACAATGGAGTCATCGACCAGGACAATGTCCCTGCCCCGCACCGTCTGTTCCAGTACGCTCAGTTTCAGCCGGACGCCGGATTTCCGTTCCTTTTGCGTGGGTTTGATAAAGGTTCTGCCCACATAGCTGTTTTTATAGAAAGCCAGTCCAAAGGGAATGCCGGACTCCTCCGCATAACCCTGTGCTGCGGTAATGCCGGAGTCGGGAACTCCAGTGACCAGGTTGGCCCTGACCGGGTAGGCTTTTGCCAGGGCAGCGCCGGCTTTTTTTCGGGAGGTATAGATCGGAATTCCGTCCAGGGTGCTGTCCAGTCTGGCAAAATAGATGTATTCAAAGATACAGTGCGCGTGTGTTTCCTGCATCAGTTCCAGGTTGGAAGAAATGCCGTCACGGGAGATGGTTACGATCTCTCCGGGACGGATATCCCGGACAAACCGGGCACCGACAGCAGTCAGGGCACAGCTCTCTGATGCAAGAATATAAGAATCTCCTTTCCTGCCCAGACACAGAGGCTTCAGACCCAGAGGATCGCGTACCCCGATCAGTTTACGGGGACTTGCAATGACCAGACCATATGCACCCTTTAGCCGGGAAGCAGTCTGGCAGATTGCTTCTTCTACTGTCTTTGTATGGACCCGTGCCCGCGCGATTTCATAGGCAATTACCTCCGAATCCGTTGTTGTCTGGAAGATGGCACCGGTGCGGGCCAGTTCTTCCCGGAGTTCTTCGGTATTTACCAGATTGCCGTTGTGCGCCAGTGCCAGTGTTCCTTTGATATAATTCAGAACAAGAGGCTGCGCGTTATCCAGGACGGCAGCGCCGGTGGTGGAATAGCGGACGTGCCCTACACCAAGATTACCTTTCAGTTCCGCCAGAGTTGTTTCCTTAAATACTTCATGCACCAGTCCCATTCCCTTGTGCACATTCATATTACCTTTAGGACCTGCGGTATCACATACTGCAATACCACAGGATTCCTGTCCCCGGTGCTGAAGAGAAGCGAGTCCATAGCAGATGGAGCCGGCAACATCCTCTCCGCCAGGGTTGAAGATGCCGAACACACCGCAAGCTTCTTTGATCCGTTTGTCTGTTGTCCGATCCATGACCGTTTCCTACAGTGAGAACAGGAGCTGATCGTAGGTCGGATAAGGCAGGAGAGAATCCGGGATCAGAGCCTCTGCCGCATTTGCGATGAGCCGCAGCTCTTCCATTTTGGACAGAACCTGTATGTGGCAGAAATCAGCAGCCTTCTGCATATCCTCAATAGCTCCAGCCTCTGTAATCAAGGTGTCCAGCTGCGCCATCCCATCCGTAAGGGCAGTGTAAGCCTCTGTCAGCCTGGTGACCAGAGCCTCCTCTGCCGGCATGGACAGGGTCGGAAGAAATGCTTTTTTGGATGTCGCGTTTTCTGCAGTCTGACCTGCATAGGTGCTGAGGGCGGGCAGGAAATCTTTGGTCAGCATCTCGATCATAGTCCGCGCTTCGATGAGGATCGTCTTCATATAGTTCTCCAGCAGGATTTCGTAGCGGGAGAAAATCTCATCTTTTGTAAATATATGGTGTTTTGTAAACAGTTCCACATTTTTGTCCACGATGAACTGCGGCAGGCAGTCCGGAGTGGATATCAGGTTGTAAAGGCCACGGCTTTCTGCTTCCTTTACCCATTCGTCAGAATAGCCGTTGCCGTTGAAGATGATCTTTTTATGTTTCCGGATGGCTCTCTTAAGCAGCTCATGGACGGCATGCTCCATATCTTCCGGTTTGGTGCCTTCCAGCTCCTGATAGAACTGTGCCAGCGCTTCCGCTACCGCCGTGTTCAACACGATGTTTGGAGTCGCTACCGAAGCGGAGGAGCCGAGCATACGGAATTCAAACTTGTTGCCGGTGAAGGCAAAAGGCGAAGTACGGTTTCGGTCTGTGCTGTCCTTTACAAAATGCGGCAGTACATGGGCGCCGGTATCCAGCTGAATTTTTTCCTGTTTTCCAAAATACGTGTCATTTTCAATGGACTTCAGGACGGCTGTCAGTTCATCGCCGAGGAAGATCGACACAATGGCAGGCGGTGCCTCATTGCCGCCCAGACGGTGGTCGTTGCCTGCACCGGAAGCGGAGATTCTCATTAGGTCTGCATAATCGTCCACAGCCTTGATGACTGCCATCAGAAATACCAGGAACTGGATATTCTGTGCCGGTGTACGGCCGGGATCCAGAAGGTTCACGCCATC
>CAMWMT010000253.1 GCA_947175375.1 uncultured Clostridiaceae bacterium
GTATGGCAGTACCGGGATGATATCCGGAAGATGCACAGGCTCCAGGAAGAATACCTTTTTCTTGCAAGGCACAATGTTTCTACGATTGGAGAGATAAAGCAGACAGCAGTCCAGATGGCAGACAGGAAGAAAGAGACTTCTAAAGAGAAAAGCCGGATATTCAAAGAGCGTGCAAGGATGAAACCACTTTTTGACCTTGCGGCGGAGCTGGAGAGCCTGCAGGAATGCGAAAACTGTTTTAAACGTGGGGAAACCCTGTTCGGGGAAGAGCATAAGCGGTATGTGGAACTGTCGGAAAAGCTTGTAAGGGAAGGATATACAGCGGAACAGCTTGCAGAGTTTAAGGAGCATTACCGGAGCAGGATCGCACTGATAAGGGAAAAAGAAAAAGCGGTGGCGAAAGAGGAAAGGATCGCCGCCCGTATCCTTGCAGAGATCACAACAGGAGAAAGGACAGAGAAACCGGAACCGGCAAAGAGACCGGAGAAGGAGAAAGGACAAAAAGAAAAAAGCAGATAAGACGCGGCAGTCGGAAATGGCTGCCTGATTTTTGCCTGAAACGGGCAGGATTGGAGGTTTTATGCAGGAACGGACGATACTCCGGGGCATGGATTTGAAAGCATATCTTGGCAAGCTTCGGCAGAACCCGAAATATACCGGGGAGATCTTAAAACTGATCGAAGATGATCTGCGGTTCGGGCTGACAAAAGAAGAGACAGAGGAATACAGCGGCGGCAGGTATGATTACAGGCAGATGTGTGTATATTCCAGATGCCTGAGAAGCGGCTGCAGCGAAGAAGAAAAAGCCGTGATCTTAAAAGAAGGCTTAAGCGGAGAGCAGATGGCGGTGGCGCTGGAATTCTATGAAAAAGGGATTCCGCTGGATACCATAACAGAGGTTCTTTCCAGCGCAGAAAATACGGCATATACCATGAAACGCCTGTTCTCACAGGTGCTTAAAAAGATCAGGGAGGCGGAACCCGTAAGCGGGCAGGATACGGCATATGCAAAGGAGCTTATGGAGCAGATCCGTGAGGTTGTTGAGAAGATCTCCTGTCAGGAAAAACGGTATGACGCCTTAAATGAGAAGCTGAAAGAGATCGGGACAGCGGGGCAGGACGTGCAGGTACAGAGCAACCTTATCGCACAGCTTTCTGAAAAAGACAAAATGCTGGAAAAACAGCAGAATGAACTGAATGAGGCAAGAGTGCAGATCGCAAAGCTGCATGGTGAGATAGAAGCAGTAAGAAAGGAGCGGAAAGCATTGGAGGAACAGGTAAAAAATGCGGTCAGGGCGGAGCCGGATGCGGTGGCAGAACCCAAAGATCCGGAAAAGGAGCCGGAAACAAAGGCGGAAAGCAGTGCGCCCAGTATGCCGGAATCGGCACTCTATCCCGGAATCGAATACCATGCTGCGGTTGTAGACAAGGATGGCAATATTATCCGTTTTGTCCCGGTGGAGCGCATGGAGAGGAAAGACAGGGGAGGCATGATGAGCGCTATATTCTCGCGCCTGTTTTTCAAAAAGAAAATGGATATTGTAAAGCTGGTCGCAGAAAAGGATCTCTCGCCGGAGCAGCTTGTGCAGGTACGAAGCGCCATTGAAAAAGGGCTTTCAGAGAGGCAGCTGCTTGTGCTGATCAACAACAAAATCCCGGCAGAGCAGATGGAAGAGATCATAAACATCGCAGTCTATGAAAACAGGATGAAGGAGGGGCAGTAATGGGACTGGCTGCAGTGAAGGAAACGGCGGAACTGTTCCGGCAGAAAAATATTTCTTTGACAGAGAGGGACAGGGAATTTGTGGTACAGTTTGCTTTCCGGACAAATGACAGGGAACTGACAGACAAACTGATCGATGAACTTGCAGATGCAGGTGCAGACCGGGATGCTGTATGCAGGAAATACCAGGCACTTACCGGTTATGTGCCGGACTGGATACAGCGGATAGAAAACCTGCTCATATCTCTTGAGATGTACCGTGTGCAGGAAGAACAGGCTGTAAAAACTTTATCGGAACTGCTCTCTGCCTGCGGCATTTCCATGAGCGAGGATGAGATCAGGCAGATGGATACGGCAAAAGTACAGGAACGGGTAAAAAAGGAAGCAATTCTATAGGAGGTGGAATATATGGCGGAAGAGATACAGGAGGCAGTCCAGATCATCCGTGTCGGCTATGACGGGATAGAGATCGCGATGAAGATCTGCGGAGGGACTCTTGAAGAGATGAAAAAAGCACTGGATTTCCTGATCGCGGTCATGGACCATGAAAAAGCGATGGGAAAGACAGATATGCGAAAGCTCCTTATGAAGGGCGGAGACCTGCAGGTGCTCCAGTTCTCAACGGAGGATATGAAAAAAGTAGAGAGGATGGCGAAAAAATACGGGCTTCTGTATTCGGTACTTCCTGATATCAACCGAAGGGACGGTATGAGTGAGATCATCTTCCATACGGAGGCAGTCCCCCGGGTAAATATGATGATACAGAAGCTGAAATCCTGCAGGATCGCCACGTTTGACGATTACTTGAAAAACGGGGGTGAAAAGGAAATGGACAGGGTGCTTTCCTTTCTGAAAGGACAGAAAAAGGGAAATGACAACCTCCACACTGTGGAAGCAGCAAGAGCGGGAGAGGCGCTTGAAGGACTGATCGAAAAAGTCGGCCAGTATGCAATGGAAAAAAAGAGCATCAGTGTGGAGGAAATAAAGGAAAATTTCAGTCTCGAAAACAGGCAGGCAGAAAAAGTAGTGGGCCAGCTTGAGAGGATCGGCGTCCTTTCCAAAGAGGAAGACGGACGGCACAAAGTCTTAATGGACAGGGAAGCATTTTTGAACCGTATAAAGGGATACCGGGAGCTTGCGCAGCGTATGCAGGCGGTAGCTGCTGCACAGAATCCGCAGCTTACGGATATCACCATTACAAAGAAACTGATAGCGGAGGAAAACGACCATGCCATAAAGACTAGGATACCGGGCACATGGGGTGAAGATGCACAATATATCTGGATCAGTAAAGAGAAGGCAATGGAAATCCATAACGGAAAGACCATACTGACCTTCCTCGATCGTAATAAAGATTATAAGATATATTCTGCGGATAACAGGGTGGTCGACACCCTGAAGGGAAAAGATCTGTATGAAGGGCATTATGACCAGGTGAGCGCGGAAGTCCGGAAACGGTATGCGGATATGGAGAAAAGGACAAAGGAAAGGAAGAATACCCGGAAGAAAAAACCTGTACCGAAAAAAGCGCCTGCGCATCAGCAGAGGTAGCCGCCTATGATACAGAACAGGAAAAAAGTATCGGTGTGGTTTATCGTGGCGGGAGCGGTGCTGTGCGCCTATGTGGGTTATCTGCTGAATGGCGCATGGGAGCCGGGAATGGACATGAATGTATTTTTGGAGTCCTTCAATCGTGTATGTGCTGAACCATTTGCAGATTACTATAATGAAACAACATTGAAAGCGGTAGTGATAGCCTTAATCGTCTATGCTACCGCCTTTTTAATGTATATCACAAGCCAGCGGAATTTCATGCCGGGAAAAGAGTTTGGAACGGCAAGGTTTGAATCGCCGCAGATGGCAAACAGGATTCTTGCAGATAAGGATGAAAATTTCAACCGTATTCTGAGCCAGAATGTAAAGATGTCGCTGAACTTCCGGCGGCTGAAGCGCAACGGGAACATCCTGATCTGCGGCGGGTCCGGCGCAGGAAAGACCTTTTATGAGGTAAAGCCGAACCTGATGCAGATGCCGCGTAACTGCTCTTTTATCTGTACTGATCCCAAAGGCGAGATCTTAAGGAGCTGCGGGGAGATGTTAAAGAATAACGGATACAGCGTAAAGGTCATAAATCTGCTGGAAATGGAAAAGTCGGACTGTTACAATCCCTTTTCCTATATCCGTGAGGAGACGGACGTGGTAAAGCTGATCACAAACCTTATCAGCAATACCACGCCAAAGGGAGCAACTCCCTCAGATCCTTTTTGGGAAAAGGCGGAAGGGCTGTTCTTACAGGCGATCTTCTATTATGTGTGGCTGGAAGAACCGCCTGCAAGGAGAAATTTCGAGACAGTGCTGCAGCTTTTGGGTGAGGCAGAAGTGACCGAACAGAACAAACCGTCAAGGCTGGATGTGAGAATGAAATTCCTGGAGGAAACCTCTTCACTCGGTTCCGCGCATCCCGCAGTAAAACAGTACAACAAGTGTATGCGCGGAGCGGGAGATACAGTGCGTTCCATCATTATCAGTGCAAACTCCCGTCTTGCCTTTCTCGAAAACCGGCAGGTTCTCAGGCTCCTGTCAAGGGACGATCTGGAGCTTGCAGAACTTGGGATCGGCGTAAACGGGGACGGGGAGACAAAAACGGCGCTGTTCTGCGTCATACCGGATTCCGACAAGTCCTACAACTTCATCATCGGAATGCTCTATACGCAGATCTTTCAGGAGCTTTACTACCAGGCAGATTTTAACTGCGGCGGCAGGCTCCCGATCCATGTGACCTTTATGCTTGATGAATTTGCAAACGTCGCACTGCCGGATGATTACTGTTCCCTTTTATCGACCATGCGGTCCCGGGAGATCTCCAGTATCATCATTATCCAGAACTTTGCCCAGTTAAAGGCACTTTTCAAGGATACATGGGAAACCATACCCGGCAACTGTGATACGTTTATCTATCTTGGCGGCAATGAGCAGAGTACACACAAATATGTGTCGGAGCTGCTCGGAAAAGGTACGATCGACAAGAAATCAAGCGGCGAGACAAAAGGCAGGCAGGGAAGTTCCTCCCGCAATTATGATGTGCTTGGCAGGGAACTGTTCACACCGGACGAAGTG
>CAMWMT010000254.1 GCA_947175375.1 uncultured Clostridiaceae bacterium
ATTTTCCGGTTTCAGGTACACCTTATTGCCCGACTGTTCACTAAAATACGGACTGTACATCAGCGGTGTTCCGATCGTCACTTTTCCGACGATCTCGCACGCTTCCTCAAATTTTTCCAAAGTCATCATCTTTTTTGTATCTCCTTATCATTTACTGCCTTAGCTCTTACTGTCTGTGGTTCCGTCTTCATCCGGCCTTTTACTCCCTGCCGGGCTCAGACAAGAACAGTGCGTTTACAAAAATATCCGCGTCAAATTTCTGCAGATCATCAATATGTTCTCCAACGCCAATATATTTTACTGGTACATTCAGTTCAGACTGAATCGCCACTGCGATGCCGCCCTTAGCCGTTCCATCCAGCTTGGTGAGAATGATGCCCGTCAAGTCTGCAGCCTCTCCGAACTGTCTCGCCTGTTCCAGTGCATTCTGCCCGGTCGTCCCGTCCAGTACGACCAGCGTCTCCCGATGCGCATCCGGATATTCCCGGCTGATGATGCGGTTGATCTTCTTAAGTTCCTCCATCAGATTTCGCTTGTTATGAAGCCTTCCCGCCGTATCGATCAGCAGCACATCTGCCTTTCGCGCTTTCGCTGCGCAGACTGCGTCATAAACCACAGAAGCCGGATCTGCACCCTCTCCGCCTCCAATGATCTCCACTCCTGCACGATTAGCCCATTCCGTGAGCTGCTCTCCTGCTGCCGCTCGGAACGTATCCGCCGCCGCCAGGATCACACGCCGTCCTTGATCCTTCAGTTTTCCGGCAAGCTTTCCTACTGAAGTCGTCTTGCCGACGCCGTTGACACCGATGACCAGCACTACGGAAGTCTGCTTTTCAAATTCATAGGCAGTCTCCTCCACCCGCATCTGCTCCTTGATGCTGTTAATCAGAAGCTCCTTACATTCCCCTGGTTTCCTGATATGCTGTTCCCTGACTTTCTTCTTCAGATTGTCAATGATGCTGGTAGTCGCATTGATCCCAATATCTCCCATGATCAGGATCTCTTCGATCTCATCATAAAAATCCTCATCAATATCCGAGAAGCCACTGAATATGGCATCCATACCAGATACGATATTATTCCTGGTTTTGGACAGTCCCTCCGCCAGACGTTTGAAAAAACCCTTTTTTTCTTCAGCCATATTATCTACCTCCTATTAGAGTTCCGCATCTCCCCTCACAATGCCTGGCAGATGCTTTGTTTATTTGTCAAGATCGCTTTCGATCAGATTTACCGACACGAGCGTTGACACGCCTTTTTCCTGCATGGTAATACCATACAGCCGGTCGGCGGCGTTCATCGTTCCCCTTCGGTGCGTGATCACGATGTACTGTGTATATTTTGTCAGTTTATGCAAATAATTTGCAAAGCGGACTACATTGGAATCGTCCAGCGCCGCTTCAATCTCATCCAGCAGACAGAATGGCGACGGCTTCAGATTCTGTATAGCAAACAGAAGCGCGATCGCGGTTAGTGCTTTCTCTCCGCCGGAGAGCTGCATCATGTTCTGAAGCTTCTTTCCGGGCGGCTGCGAGATGATACGGATACCCGTCTCCAGCACATCCTCCTCATCGATCAGCTCCAGCGTACCTCTTCCTCCGCCGAACAGGTCCTTAAATGCCTTATCAAACTCTTTCTGGATCAGTGCAAACTGCTCCCGGAACTGTTTCTGCATTCCGTTGTTCAGTTCCGATATGACCTGTCTCAGCGCTTCTTCCGCTTCCTGAAGATCATTCCGCTGTCCGTCCATAAAATGATAGCGTTCGGAAACTTCTTTGTAATCCTCAATCGCATTGACATTGACATTTCCAAGATTCCGTATCTCTTCCTTCACCGTGCCACAACTTTTTTTCAGCTCGGGAAGGCTGGTATATTCCTCTTTTCGGAGCGGAACTGCCGCATTATACGTCAATTCATATTCTGCCCACATATGGTTCATGAGATTTTCTGAAGTTTCATCCAGTTTTTCTTTCTGAGTGTCCAGACGAAAAAGCTCTTTATCCAGCTCATTCATGCGGGAAGACAGTTCTTCTCGCCTTCCAAAGAAATTTTTATGAGAAGCGGACTGCTCCTCTTTCTTCTTCTGAAGCAGCTGTATCTTTTCTTCTGCTTCCTGAATAGCCTGTTCTGCTCCTGCCAGTTCAGACTGAAGAACGTCAATACCTGCCTCGCGGCTTCTGGTATCATCCTCCGCCTGTCTTCTGCTTCTTGTCAGCTCCTCCTTCTCATTCTGAAGCTTCTTCAGTTCTCCTTCCACACGCTTCAGGCTGGATGCGGAGAACTCTGTCTTCTGCAGGATCGAAGCTGTATCCAGATGGTATTCTTCCAGCAGCTTCTGTGCCTGAGCCTCTTTCTGGCGCTCTTCCTCCAGACGTGTCTGATATGTCTCCACTGCATATGTATGCGCCTTCTCCATCGCTTCGGAATCCTTGAGTTCCTGCTGGCTCTCCTTTTTCATCTCCCGGATCTCTGAAGCCTGACGGTCCAGTTCCGCGCTTTCTTTTTGAAACTGCAGAAGATTCTCGTCCGCGGATCGCTTCTGTTCCCGAAGCTGCTCTACATTCATTCTTGCCGTGTTCTCGAAAACCCGGATCTCCTGCAGGGCTGCTGCGCCTGCATCCAGTTCCAGATAGCAGCTGCTTCGTTCATTCTGAATCTCCATCAACTTCTGCTGGACCTTCTCCATGTCCTGCTTTCGCTGTTCCACCTGGGCTGTCAGTTCATCGATCTCCCGGTTCCTGCTCAGCAGGCTGCTGCTGTTCTTAAACGCGCCTCCGGTCATGGACCCACCGGGATTCATGGATTCTCCCTCCAGCGTCACGATCCGCAGACTGTAGTTGTATCTTCTCTGCAGCAGGATGGCATGGTCAATATGATCTACGACCACAGTTCGACCCAAAAGCTGTGCCATAATGTTCCGGTAACGCTCCTCTGTCTCCACCAGTGTATGCGCAAGTCCAATGACGCCCGGCTCCTTCAATGCCTGTTCCTGACGAAACGGCTGGGGATTCCGGACCGCAGTCAGAGGCAGGAAAGTCACACGCCCGAAACGGTTCTGTTTCAGATAGGTGATCAGCCTTTTCGCTGTCTCTTCATCCTCTGTCACCACGTTCTGGATACTGCCTCCAAGAGCCGTCTCGATCGCCGTCTCGTATTTTTTCTCTGTTTGGATCAGGTCAGCGACCACGCCGCAGATACCTTTCTGACGCTCTCTCTGCTCCATCACCCTACGGATACTGTTTCCATATCCATCATAGCGCTCCGCAAGGTTCCGGAGAGATTCCAGTCGAGATGCTTCCCTGTGATAAGACGTCTGCCCATCCTCCAGATGCTTCCTGCAGATGGTGATCTGCTGCTGAAGCTCCTGGATCCGGGCTTCGATCTCTTCCCGCTTCGCAGTCTTTTCCTGAAGCTCCGCCTGGATCCGGAAAAGCTCCTCTTCCTGCTCTTTCAGAAGTTCATCCTGTCCAAGCTCCGTGCTCTTCATCTGGATCAGCTTCTGATTCACCTCTGCCTTGCGGATCTGGATCTGTTCCGTCATGGCATCATAACGCTGAACCTTTCCCTTGATGGAAGATCTCTGGTTCAACAGCGAGATAATCTCGTTCTTGCTATTTTCCATATTGATCTGGCTGTCCTGAATATTCTGCTGAATCCGTTCCAGCGCTTCCTGTGCTTCCTCCTGGACTTTCTGTGCCTGAGAGAGTTGGATATCCAGTTCAGATTTTTCTGAAAGAACGGTCTGCTTCTCCGCTTCCCGTTCTGCCAATTCCCTTTCGATACTCTCCATCCGCTCCTGATAATGGCGGCTGCTGGCCTGGGCGGAACGCACCTGCTCTTTCAGGACCGCGATCTGTCCTTTCAGCTGCTGCTTCGTCAGACGCCCGGAAGACACTCCCTCTCTGGCTGCATCGATCTGCTGCTCGATTCCTTCCAGCTCTTTCTCAATGCGTTCATACTCCAACTTCGTATTTTCAAAAGCCTGGGTGGTCTCTTTCAGATCCCCTTCTGTAATCTCCCGATTCTTCTTAAGCGTCCCAAGCTGTTCCCGGAGCTCCTCCATCTCCATGAGAAAGACCTGGATCTCATATTCCTTCAGGGTCTCTTTTTTCTTCAGATATTCCTTTGCTTTCTCTGCCTGACGCTCCAGCGGACCCAACTGCTTTTCCAGCTCTGTCAAGATATCATTGACACGGAGAAGATTCTGCTTCTCATCCTCCAGTTTCTTTTCCGCCGTCTTTTTCCGTTTCTTAAACTTTACGATACCGGTCGCCTCGTCGAAAAGTTCTCTTGCTTCCTCTGGCTTGGTACTCAGAATCCGATCGATCTGCCCCTGTCCGATGATGGAATAACCCTCTTTTCCGATACCCGTATCATAAAACAGTTCCTGTACATCCTTCAGACGGCAGACCGTCCCATTTAAAAGATATTCACTCTCCCCGGAACGATATAACCTTCTGGCAACCGTAACTTCCTCATAAGCTACCGGAAGTTGATGATCCCCATTATCCAGCGTGATCGCCACATAGGCATAGCTGAGCGGCTTCCGATTCTCCGTTCCGGAAAAGATCACATCCTGCATACTGCCGCCGCGCAGCTGTTTGACCCTCTGCTCTCCCAGCACCCACCGCACCGCATCCGCCACATTGCTCTTTCCCGAACCGTTTGGTCCCACGATCCCGGTGATCCCATTGTGAAAATCAAATACGATCTTGTTCGCAAAGGATTTGAACCCCTGCACTTCTATACATTTTAAATACATGTATGCTTTCCTGTTCTAATACAATGTTTTTCCTGTCAGGGC
>CAMWMT010000255.1 GCA_947175375.1 uncultured Clostridiaceae bacterium
GGCTAGCACTGCCACAGCCAAAAATACCATCCATTTTTTCATAAACTTATACACAGAATTATTCTCCCAGATAAGCCTTCTTCACAGATTCATCTTCCAGAAGCTCCTGCGCTTTCCCTTCCAGTACGATCTTTCCGGTCTCCAGAACATAACCACGGTCTGCGATGGACAACGCCTTCTTCGCATTCTGTTCTACCAGAAGAACCGTGGTTCCTCCTGCGCTCACCTGTTTGATAATGTCAAAGATCTCGTTTACAAAGATCGGAGACAGGCCCATGGAAGGCTCATCCATCAAAATGATCCTTGGTTTGGACATAAGCGCTCGGCCCATGGCAAGCATCTGCTGCTCACCGCCGGAAAGCGTTCCTGCCAGCTGGTTCTTCCGCTCTTCCAGTCTTGGGAAACGGGTATACACCATCCCAAGAGACTCTTCGATCTCATTCTTGTCGCTTCTCGTATAAGCACCCATCTTCAGGTTCTGATACACACTCAGGGAAGCGAAAACTCTTCTGCCCTCCGGCACGTGTGCCATCCCGTAGGACACGATCTTATGAGCAGGCGTCTTTGTAATATCCTTTCCCTCGAAGGTAACAGTTCCTGCTTTTGGCGCAAGGAGTCCTGAGATCGTGTGGAGCGTCGTTGTCTTTCCTGCGCCATTGGCTCCGATCAGCGCAATTACCTCTCCTTCATTGACTTCGAAGGAGATTCCTTTAATAGCCTGGATCATTCCATAATAAACTTCCAGGTTCTTAACCTCAAGCATAGCCATCTTCTGCTCCTCCTATTCCCCAAGATATGCCGTGATGACTTCCGGATTTTTGAGTACCTCAGAAGTATCTCCGCATGCCAGAACCTGTCCGAAGTTCAGGACAGTCAGTTTCTCACAGATACCGGCTACCAGCTTCATATCATGTTCGATCAGAAGAATGGTCATATGGAATTCATCACGTACAAAGCTGATCGTATCCATCAGCTCCTGTGTCTCATTGGGATTCATGCCGGCTGCCGGCTCATCCAGAAGCAGAAGCTTTGGATTCGTAGCGAGCGCACGGGCAATCTCCAGCTTTCTCTGCTTTCCGTAAGGAAGATTAGAAGCCAGATACTCTGCCTCCTGATCCAGCTCAAATACCTTCAGGATCTCCAGAGCACGCTCATCCATCTCCTTCTCTATCCGCCGAAACCTGGGAAGACGCAGGATTCCTGTCAATGCAGAATAGGTATACTCCTTCTGATTATGCAGGCCCACTTTTACATTATCCAGGACCGTCAGACCGGAAAAAAGTCGGATATTCTGAAAGGTTCTTGCAATCCCGGACTTGTTAATCTCTATATTGGATTTCCCGGTGATATCTTCTCCAGCCAGGCAGATCTTTCCATCGGTAGGTTTGTAGACACCTGTCAGCATATTGAACACAGTGGTCTTTCCTGCTCCATTCGGCCCGATCAGCCCGTACAGCTGTCCCTGTTCGATCTCCAGATTAAAATTGTCTACTGCACGGAGACCGCCAAAGGAAATACCAAGATTTTTTACTTCCAGCAATGCCATCCTACTGTTCCTCCTTCCCCTCTTTTGTCCGTCCCAGCAGCCTCTTTAAGGAAAAACGCTCCCTGAAAGCCATACCTGCAGGACTGGAGGTAAAGAGCATCATTGCAATCAATACAACTGCGTAAATCAGCATTCGGTAATCATTAAGTGCTCTCAAAAGCTCCGGCAGAAGTGTCAGTATCACAGCTGCGATAATGGAACCACGGATATTTCCAATACCTCCCAGCACCACGAATACCAATACGAGGATCGAAGTGTTAAAACCAAATTTTGAAGCCTGCAGGGATGCCAGATTATGCGAATAAAGCACGCCTGCCGCTCCCGCAAGAGATGCAGATATGGTAAATGCCATCAGCTTGTATTTTGTAATGTTGATACCAACAGATTCCGCTGCGATCCGGTTATCGCGGATTGCCCTGATCGCACGTCCATCTCTGGAGTGGATCAGGTTCAGTACGATAAACAAAGTAACCAGGATCAAAAGCACTCCAATGGTAAAATTGGAATCTTTTGGCGTTCCGGTAATGCCCTGGGGACCGTTGATGATCACATTGCCATCCGCCGCCAGGCCAAGGGACATCTTGTCCTTCATGGACACATGAATGCCGCTGCCGTCAATACCAATATAAAAGACATTCATCACATTCTTTATAATCTCGCCAAATGCCAGAGTCACAATAGCGAGATAGTCGCCCCGAAGCCGGAGCACCGGAATCCCGATCAGAAGTCCGAATACAGCAGCTACTGCCGCGCCTGTCAGCAAGGCCAGAAAGATCCTCACACTGCCTGCAGTGATCACGTCTTTCACACAGTTGGAGACGAAAGCCCCGGCAAACGCTCCCACGCACATAAAACCCGCATGTCCCAGACTCAGTTCTCCGGAGATACCAACCACCAGATTCAAAGAAACCGCAAGGACCACATAGACACACAGCGGCACCAGAAGTCCCTGGAGCAGGCTGGAGACTACTCCGGCTTTCAGGAATATCTCCACTGCCACATAGGCAATGAGCACCATGCCGTATGTAATCAGATTATCCTTTGTTGTTTTATTCAGCTTTTTCATTCCTCACACCTACACTTTCTCCTGAACAGCCTTGCCTAAAAGCCCGGTCGGCTTTACAAGCAATACGACAATCAGGACAGCGAATACAATCGCATCCGCAAGCTGGGAAGAGATATATGCCCTGCCAAGGATCTCAATGACACCAAGCAGGATTCCTCCGATAAAAGCACCTGGTATCGAACCGATTCCTCCGAACACAGCTGCCACGAACGCCTTGATGCCGGGCATCGACCCGGTATATGGTGTCAGGGAAGGATAAGAAGACAGGAGCAGGATACCCGCCACAGCTGCCAGACCTGATCCAATGGCAAAGGTCAGTGCGATCGTTCCGTTTACATTGATTCCCATAAGCCTTGCTGCTCCCTTGTCCTCGGACACTGCCTGCATAGCCTGGCCCGCCTTTGTCTTACCAATAAACAGAGTCAGCACGACCATGATGATCACACAGGTCAGGATCGTAACCACCGCTTCATCCGATATGACCAAACTACCTCCTGCAAGCTGCAGGTCTCCAAATGTAACTACGGACTGAAAGCTCTTTGGATTGGAACCAAAGATCAGGAGCACGACATTCTGCAGAAAATAACTGACACCGATTGCCGTGATCAGCACCGCCAGTGGAGAAGCAGCTCCCAAAAGCGGACGATACGCAATGGTTTCAATGCAGATTCCCAGCACTGTACATGCCACAATCGCCACAAGAATCGCTATCACAGGATTCACATTCAGGTTCAGCATCATAGTCAGGGCGACATACCCACCCACCATAATGACATCGCCATGGGCAAAATTCAGCATTTTGGCAATACCATACACCATGGTATAGCCCAGTGCGATTATGGCATATACACTACCGAGACTGATGCCATTGATTAAATAGGATAAAAAACTCATGAGACACCTCGCTGTATTTCAAAACAGGGGGGTTGCTTTTGCAACCCCCCGTTGGGTTCCGTAATTACTTCTTATTTACCGACGTACACGCCGCCTTCAATTACGACTGCCTTCGGGCTCTTGGACGGCTCACCGTCTGCGGACCAGGTCATTCCAGAACCAGTCAGTCCATCTACCGTGATCTCTGTCATTGCAGCCTTCATCGCATCACAAATATCGGAAGCGGACATATCCGGCGTACAGCCTGCATGCTCAAGAGCTTCCTTCATGATGTAGATTCCATCATAAGCATCTGCTGCAAACTGGTTCGGAGTCTCTCCGTTATACAGCTCGCCATATTTTGAAACAAAGTTCTTCGTCAGGTCATCCTCTGCGTCTGCGGAGAACGGAGTCAGAAGCATAACGCCCTCTGCCAGAGAAGTATCGAAGCCTTCTACGCCGCTTAAAATGCCATCCATACCGTCCACGCCAAACCATACAGGAGCGAAGTTCATACCGGATGCCTGTGTTAATACCAGAGCCGCCTCATTATAATAGAATGGAAGGAATACCAGATCCGCTCCGGAATCCTTTGCCTTCTGAAGCTGTACAGAGAAGTCTGTCTTGCTGTCATCCGTGAACGCCTGCTGCTCAACAACCTCAAACGGCTGGTTTGCTGCCTCTGTTATAAATGTCTCATAGATACCGGATGAATATACATCAGAGCTGTTATAGATGACTGCAACTTTTTCTGCCAGCCCGTTCTCGCCGATGTACTGTGCGGATGCTGTACCCTGATCCGGGTCTGCGAAGCATACACGGAATGCATTCTCTCCGGAGATACACTCCACTGCAGATCCTGACGGTGTCAGCAGGAACATGTTATCAGAAACCGCCTCTGCCTCTACTGCGATACAGGGAGCAGATGTAACGGTTCCAAGAAGAAGCTGCATGCCCCAGTCCTTCAGGGTATTGTATGCATTCACGGATTTCTCCTGATCGTGCTCATCATCCTGAGGATTGAACTCAACCTGATATCCATTGATTCCGCCTGCCGCATTGATCTCATCCACTGCGATCTTCGCCGCATTCATAACTGCGCTTCCATAAGCAGAAGCTGCACCTGTGGTCGGTCCGATCGCGCCGATCTTGAATACACTGCCGTCTGCCGCTGCACTTTCAGCTCCTGTGCTTTCTGTCTCTGCCCCTGTGCTTTCCGCCGCTGTTCCTGCTGCGGACGGATCAGTATCTGCAGCATCAGAATTTCCGCTGCCGGAATTACCGCATGCCGTTGC
>CAMWMT010000256.1 GCA_947175375.1 uncultured Clostridiaceae bacterium
AAACCTGTTCTCTGTCCGATACACTCCATACAAGCGCTTATCATACAGCCGGGGCCACCTTTCCCGACAACTCTTTTTCACCTTTCCGATCCTATCACCACGCGGTCAGCGCATCTCTGTATTTTCAGTCCTCATCATCCTCTGGTGTCTCTTCCAAAAGGGCATATGCGATATTTGTCGCATGGTCTGCCACTCTCTCAAAGCCCGAGATCGCATCCGAGAAAATCATACCAGACGCTGCCGTACATTCGTTCTTTGTCAGACGTTCCACATGATGCTTCTGGAACATACGCTCCATCTCATCGATCTCATTTTCCAGATCCATGATATCCTGTAAATGCTCTCTTGTATTATGCGCGAACATATCAATCGAATATTCCAGGATCGTATTGACTTTGGCACTGATCTCCTGTAATTCCTCAAGTCCCGCACCGCTGAACGAGATATTGTCCCTGATCCGACTCCTTGCAGCGTCCGCCAGGTTCTCTGCATGATCACCGATCCGCTCAATATCATTCACCACATGGAACAGCGCACCGATACTCTTGCTGTCGTCAATCGGCAACGTCATCTGTCCGATCCGGACCAGATAATTCGTAATTGCATGGTTCATGAAATTAATCTGCTTTTCTACGGTATACACAGTCTCAATCTTCTCTTCATCCAGATCGATCAGCGCGGACAGCGCCCTGTTCAGGTTCTCATAAGCAAGCGCACCCATATGCTCCAGCTCCATAACCGCCTCGACCACTGCGGTGGTCGGAGAGAACATGGCTGTGTTTCCAATATAATATAACTGGAATTCTGTATCCTCCGTCTTCTCTTCTCCCGGAACCGCCAGATATGTCAGCTTCACGATCCATTTTGTAAACGGGAACAACACGATCACCTGACAGATCTTGAACAGCGTATGCGCATTCGCCACACAGCGTCCCGGATCGGAACCGGATATCTTCATAATGATAGTGAGTACAAGCCCGCCGGCTACTGTCAGCACCGCATACATGATGATCGTACCGATCACATTGAAAAACAGATGGATAAGCGCTGCTCTCTTGGCATCTTTTTTGCCGCTTAAGGAAGCAAGCATCGCAGACATACATGCACCGATATTACATCCAAGAATTATGTAAAAACAGATCGGAAGTTCCAGAAGGCCCTGCTGAGCCATCAGAAGAACGATACTGACAGTCACGGATGAGCTCTGAATGATTGCCGTGATGACAGCTCCCATCAGAACGCCGAGCAGCGGATTCGTAAGCCCGCCCAGGAGTCCTGCCACCTGTGGAGAATCCTTCAGGCCAGACATACTGCCTGACATAATAGAAAGCCCCATAAACAAAACACCAAAGCCCAGTACGACCTCTCCGATCTTCTTCACTCTCTCGTTTTTTACAAATTGTGTCAGCAGCACGCCCAGGAACAGAAATACCGGAGCATACGCAGACAGGTTGAACGATACCAGCTGGGAAGTCACGGTAGTACCGATATTGGCGCCCATGATCACTCCTGCTGCCTGATACAGTGTCATCATCCCGGCATTTACAAAACTGACTACCATGACGGTCGTCGCACTGGACGACTGAATCACCGCACAGAACAAAATACCTACTAAAGTTCCCATAAGCCGGTTTGTCGTCACTGCCTCCAGGATGCTTCTCATCTTGGCGCCTGCTGCCTTCTCCAGCCCATCGCTCATCTGCTTCATTCCCAGCAGGAAAAGCCCAAGGCCTCCCATCAGCGACACAATTATACTAATCTCCATAATCACTTTACCTCATTGCCTTTTGTCTTCAGGTACGCAACACAAAAGCGTATGTTTTCTACATACGCTTTCTATATACTTTACTCTAATTTTACAAAACTTACAAGATATTCTTTAAAAATTTACACTTATTTTACTTTTTCCCCAATGAACATCCGATAAGATCCGTGCTTTCAGCTCCTCCAAGGACCTGAATTTCTGTTCCGGACGTTCATATTCCAGAAACTCCACGTTCAGACAGCGACCATACAGATCCCCTTGATAGTCAAACAGATAAGTCTCCACACCTTTCTGCGTCTCCGCACCGACAGTCGGTTTGTAACCAATATTGGTAATCCCGTAATACTCTTCTTCTTCCAGCAGAGTCCGGGTCAGATATACTCCATTGGGCGGCAGGAGCTTGTCCGGCGGCGGCAGGAGGTTTGTCGTAGGAAGTCCCAGTGTCCGTCCAATCTCCCTGCCATGAAGTACTTCTCCGCTGACAAAATACCGATAACCCAGGAGCTCATTGGCGAGCGGAATATTGCCTTCATGAAGTGCTTCCCGCACATAGGTACTGCTGATATCCCTGTTATGGCTTTTCTCCTTTTCCACCACTTCCACCTGAAATCCGTATGTTTTCCCCATATATTCCAGCATCCGGGAGTCTCCCTTCCGCTGATGGCCAAACCGGAAATCCTCTCCGACTGCCACATAAGCCGCGTGCAGCTGCCCCACCAGAATCTCTTTTACAAAAGCTTCCGGCTCCATCAGGGATATCTCCGGAACAAACGGGCATTCCAGAAGATGATCCACCCCTGCATGCTCCAGGATACAACGGCGCTCTTCATTGGTCATGATATTCTGTCCGGACAGTCCGGAAAACATCCGGGTCGGATTTTTTTCAAACGTGAAGATGACCGCCGACAGCCCCTGTTCTTTTTGGGAAAGCACTCGCCCGAGTAGCTTCTGATGCCCCCTGTGGACTCCATCAAATTTCCCAAGACTCACCGCACAGGGGCTTTCCATATGAAATTGTATTTTTCCTGTCACGTAATTCATACTCATTCTCTCAACTTCATTTATCATGGTATCTGTATCATCCGACATGTAGTACTGCGCATACCCGGAAGCTCACACAGAACCGTTTACCGGCGGCTGATAGAACATCTTCACCGGACGATACAGATGCTGCTCTGGATGCCAGGCATAGATTCCGATGAATACTCCCGCAAAATCATAGACACGGATCTCTCCCTCCGGAGCATCCTGACAGCAGTTAAGGTCTTTTTTCCGAAAAGGATTTCCGTTATATCCAAGGCGGGAACTTTCTTCCTTTAATACGGCCTTTGGAAATGCGATAAATACCCCATCTACGGGCAGTATTACTTCTTCCAACCTTCCTTCGTCTCTGAGACGCTCCACTTCTGAAAGCCGAAGGCTGTCTTTTAACAGAAACTGCCCGGACTTCGTACGCAGAAGCTTTTCCATACAGCCATGACAGCCCAGCTTCTCTCCGATATCATGACACAGAGTACGGATATAAGTTCCTTTGGAACAGGATACGGACATGCGTACTCTTGGAATATGGACTTCCAGGATCTCTATTGCGTGAATCACGACTGGCCTTGCTTTTCTCTCCACTTCCTGACCGGCCCTTGCCAGATCACAAAGTTTTTTTCCATTGACCTTCAGGGCGGAATACATGGGCGGTATCTGCTCATAGGGGCCGACAAAACTTAAGATGGCTTCCCGCACCATCTCTTCCGTCACAGATACCTCTGCCTGTTGAAGAACTGTCCCGGTCGTATCTTGCGTGTCCGTACTCTGTCCGAGCAAAAGCACAGCCTCGTAGGTCTTGTCCCTGTCTGTCAACATATCACACAGCTTCGTCCCGCTGCCAAGGCACACAGGAAGAACTCCCTCCGCATCCGGATCGAGAGTTCCTGTATGGCCGATCTTTTTCTGTTTTAAAATCCCGCGCAGCTTTGCCACCACATCATGGGAGGTAAAGCCCCGCTCTTTATAGATATTGATAACTCCGTTTCTCACTGCTCTTCCTGCCCTGTCATCTGCTGTTCGATATGTAAAGTCAGATTATTTACAATATCGTGGAAAGTCCCTTTCATGGTCACACCTGCCGCGCGCACATGACCGCCGCCACCGAAATAGGATGCCACTTTGCTTACATCCACTGTATCTTTGGAACGAAGGGATACCTTGTATTCCAGATTATCTGTCTCATACAGAAAGATCGCCACTTCCACCCCTTCTGTCATCCTGAGATGGCTGACAATACCGTCCAGATCTACGGGCGTCACACCAAAGAAAGCCAGCTCTTTTCTTCTCACCACGCTGACGATGCCTCTTCCGTCCAGAATCCGCATGCTTTCCAGCAGTGCTTTGCCCAGGATCTGGTTCTGACGATAGGTCTTCTTATAAAAAGTCTCCTCCAGAATATGCGTATAGGCGATACCTTTTTCCATCAGCATACCCGCCATACGCATGGTATCCGGCGAGGTACAGCTGTACTGGAACACCCCTGTATCGTGTGCGATTCCGGCATAAAGCGCCGAAGCAGCCTCTCTGGATATTTTTTCCGACTCCATCATCCCACACAGCACTTCACAGGTGGAGCTCGCATCCGCTTCGATCACGTTCACATCGGCGTAACCGCCATTGCTCACATGGTGATCCACACACATGGTCCTCCTAGCCCGGTCAAAATACGGCACTGCATCTCCAAGACGATCATAAGCCGCACAATCGACTGCAATAAACAGGTCGTATGCTTCCTTTTCTTCTCCCGCCTGCCGGATCGCATCAAACCCGTCAAGAACCGCGAACTTTTCATCCGGCTTTTCCAGCCAGATATCTGCCTGGATCTGCGGAAAATTGTCTCTGATGTAATGCCACAGGCCGATGCAGGCGCCAATGCTGTCTCCGTCAGGCCTGACATGGCCGGCAATGGCAACCGTACGGACATCCTGCAATTCTTTCTCAAACTGCATCATTTCCCCC
>CAMWMT010000257.1 GCA_947175375.1 uncultured Clostridiaceae bacterium
GTGATCAGCCGCTCTTCTTTTGTGAATTCATCATTATGGGGCATCATTTGTAGAAATCCCTCCCCCTGATGTTTTCGTGTATAGGAAGCCGTCCAGCTTTATAGCCACCATGCTTTTCATTTCGTACCGTATTAAGCACTTTCTTGAAATAAGTGTACTTGCAGGCATTTGCCTTTACACAACGCTCTGCGGCTTCTTCTGCAATGGCATGGGGGATATCTTTGCAACTGTGCAGGATGCCGGAGCAGCTGTTATAAGCCTGCTCTTCGTGCTTGGCCGAGCGTAGGATGCGGTCAATCAATACACTCATAAATTCCCCATATACGGAAGCCCAGCGTCTGTAATAAGCGCCGTTACGGGAGTTGAGTTCCTTGTAATACTGATGGTTTACCGGCATATGGCTGTCTTCAATGATATACAAGGGAAACGTCTTGTAGGATCTTGTGTGCCTGCAGATCAGTTTATTATTCCTGTCACAGATGCGGATCTCGCCCATGGTCGCTTTTAGGATCACAGGGGCATTCAGGTACGTGTGTAAAACAGAATAATAATGGCCATCGTACTCAAGATGATAATTATTGGGCACGTGTAGAAAGTATTTATAGTCACACAGTGTATAGTTTTCGCCCGGCAGTGGTTTCATGCGCGGCTTGTCGTATTTTTCAAAAGCATCCATCCGGGTGAAACGGATATCGGATTTCTTTTTGAAATTTCTCTGGTTGATGGCGGCGACTATTTCGTGTATCTGGTCATTAAGGGCTGAAAGGTTTGTAAATATACTTCCTTTTAGCTTTTCCACCAGATGTACCTCCAGAAACCTTACATGGTTTTCTACGGTGGCTTTGCCTCTTGGTTTTCTGGGTGGCGGTGGAAGTACGATCGTGTCATAAAAATCTTCCAGGTCGGCAAAAGCGGCGTTCAGAACCAGCCCATCTTTTGTATGTCTGGTTATGGCAGCCTTGAGGTTATCCGGCACGAGGTACTGTGGTATCGCACCATAAAACTTCAATGCATGGACAACTCCAGTGATGAAACTGGTCAGCTTTTCATCCAGGAAAGCTTCTGCATAAATACAGCTGCTGAAACCAAGTGTTGTGGTAAAAAGGTGAACTTTGCGGATTTCCCCGGTTTCCGGATCTGTAAGAAGCTCAGGCTGGTCGCCTACCCAGTCAATGTACATCTTCTGACCAGGGATTCTTTCTACTGGCATGGAGGCATTGCGGCTACCATAATTCTCCTGCATGAAACGCCGGTATAGATGATAAAACTGTGACTGCTGGTACCCATCCGGATGTTCTTCCTTATACTCCAGCCAAAGGAATCCGAGGTCGGCATTTTTGCCCATGGCCACCATGCGGTCATGTACCGCCTCGAAATCAGGAAGAGGGATGTTTTGATGCCGGAGGTTGTCCGGCGGATAAAAAGCGTTTTCCACCTTTTCCGGTTCCATCTGCTTCAGGTCATCGAGGGACAGGCCCAGTTCCCTGAAGCGCTTCATAATGAGCGTTACAGTGCTGGATCCAATCGAGTAACGCTTTTGTACGGTGCTGTAACTTTGCTTTTGCAATCGGAGTTCTACAACACCAATGATAGTAGTGTAATTCTGCATACGTGCTCCTTTCTTTACACTTTGATCTGTTTGTTACAACTCAAAGTATAAAGGGAAACACGCCGACAGGAGCGGAATGAGCACGCCGTTACTGTGGAATAGGCACGCCGCTCATATCGGAATGGCTACTCCGTTTGAGCGGAATTTGCATTTGATGAGCAGAAACGTATCTGCAATTATCTGGATGGCAGAACGGTCAGGAATTACCCGCTGGTCAAATGGGAGATGACAGAAGCAGACTGCCTGAATTTCTGTCATGACAAGGGCTTTGACTGGAAAGAAAACGGAATAGACCTGTACGACATTCTGGATCGGGTAAGCTGCTGGTGCTGCAGGAACAAAAATCTGAAAGAACTGAAGATGATCTATCAGTATCTGCCGGAATACTGGCAGAGGCTCCGGGGGATCCAGAGCCGGATACCGGAGCCGATGAAAGGAAAGGGAAAATCCGTGTTTGAACTGGAAGAGCGGTTTGAACGGGAGATCCGGACAGAAAGCCCGAAAAATCGAAGGAGGTGAGAAGAAATGGCGCAGAAAATAGCGGTAGTCAATCAAAAGGGAGGAGTTTCCAAAAGTACGGTGGTGCTGTGTCTGGGAACCGGGCTGGCAAACCGGGGAAAGAAAGTACTGCTGGTTGACCTGGATGCACAGGGGAGTCTCAGCATCAGCCTTGGATGTGATTATCCGGAAAAGCTTCCGGTTACAATGGCAGAGATTTTTCAGATGATGGAGCATACCCCTGACAGTACGGATGCTGTCAGGGGCATTTTGTCCCATTCGGAAACTCTGCATTATATTGCCGCAAACAGGAAGATGGTATTTGTTGAGCAGAAGTTGTCACAGACGGAAGGAGGGGAACAGTTTTTAAAATGTTTTCTCTCTTCGGTAGACGCAGCATATGACTATATCCTTCTGGACTGTCCTCCTGCTCTTGGAATGGTAACGGTCAACGCACTTGTGGCTGCAGATTGGATACTGATCCCAACACAACTGGAATATCTGGCGGCAAAAGGGCTGGAACAGCTTCTGCAGACTGTGGTACGAATCCGCAGGAGGGCGAATCCGGAGCTTCAGATTCTTGGGATTCTGCCCACGATGGTAAATCCCCGAACCCGGGACAGCAGGAAAGTCCTGCGGCTTCTGCAGGATACCTATGGGAACAGTATTGGAATCCTTCCCTGCCAGATCCCGTATTCTGTGCGTGTCAAAGAACTCAGTTCAAGTACGAAAAGTATCTATGAACTGGACCGGAACGGGAAAGTAGCGGCAGCTTATGAACAGCTGGTGGATATTGTATTGAAATCTACAAAAGCAGCGACAGAGGCAGGCACAGGAGGATGCATATGATACTGACCCCTTTTGAGGAAATGCTGGGACAGGATGAGAGTACGGAAATCGCGCTTTCTCAGATTGATGCGTTTCCCGGACATCCTTTTCAGGTTCGTCAGGATGAGGACATGGAAAAGTTGATCGAGAGCATCGGTCAGTCCGGAGTGATTGTCCCTGTCATCCTTCGGAAAAAGCAGGATGGCAGGTATGAGACGATTGCCGGACACCGTCGGTGTGCTGCCTGCAGGCAGATGGGGATAGAACATGTACCTGCAGTAATCCGGGAGATGTCGGAAGAAGATGCAGTTCTCTGCATGGTCGATTCTAATATCCAGAGGACATCAATCCTGCCAAGTGAGAAAGCAAAAGCTTACCGGATGAAAATGGAAGCTCTGTCAGGACAGGGGAAACGGACGGATCTGGACAAAGAAAAATCATCCCGACGACTCGCCCAAAAATGGAAAAGGGAGACTGCCGAGCAGGTCGGAACCGATGCAGGAGACAGTGGCAGACAGGTACAAAGGTATTTACGGCTAAATGAACTAATCCCTGAATTTTTGAAACTGGTAGATGAGAAGAAACTGGCGTTTTTGACAGGAGTAGAATTGTCGTACCTGTCAACAGGACAGCAGAAAATGCTTCTTCGATATCTGCAGGAAAAATCGCATGGAGTTTCTTTGAAACAGGCAGGACAGCTGAGGCAGTCTGCAGAGGCAGGCGATCTGTCTCTGGAACAGATCGAACAGGTTCTGACCGGAACCCGTTCGAAAGAGTCAGAAAAAACAAATCAGAAAGAGAAACCTGCTGTTAAGGGTTTTTCTGATAAAGGTGCAGGATTCCATAAACTGGATGACGAAATCCGGGCTTATTTTCCAGAAGGGTATTCAAAGGAAGATATCTGGCGGATTTTAAGACAGCTGCTGGAAAAATGGAAAAACGGGGAAGTGAAACTGGGGCAGGAAACGGATACAAAGGACAGGATCAAACGGTAAAGGTAATAAGCAACAGGAATAAAAGCAGATGGATGTCTGCGGATAATGGAAAGGAGAAGATTATGGCAGCAAATGTAGAGACCATGTTCAGTACAAGGGAGAAACCGTGGCATGGGTTGGGGACAATCGTGGCAGAAGCGCCGGATTCCAGAGGGGCACTGACACTGGCAGGACTGGACTGGAAAGTCATACAGAGGAAGATTTATACAGGGGATCGAAAGCCCATCCATGGCTATCGGGCAAATATCAGGGATTCCGATAACCAGCTTCTCGGCGTGGTCAGCGACCGCTACCGGGTGGTGCAGAATGAAGATGCCTTTGCGTTTACGGATGCACTGTTAGGGGAAGGTGTGCGTTACGAGACAGCCGGGAGCCTGCAGTCCGGGCGGAGGGTCTGGATGCTTGCAAAGCTTCCCCATGAGTATATCATCCTTGGGGAGCAGATCAGCCCCTATCTGGTATTCAGCAATACCCACGATGGAAGCGGCTCCATCAAGGTGGCGATGACCCCCGTCCGGGTCGTGTGTGCCAATACCCTGAACCTTGCACTGAACACGACGAAACGGTGCTGGTCGGCGAAACATACGACGAATATCGCAGACAAGCTGGAAGAGGCACGGGAAACGCTTCTGTTCGCAACGTCTTATATGAGGGAGCTGGGAGCGGAATTCGAGGAACTCTGCAAGGTCCGGATGTCGGACAGGAAAGTAATGGAATCCATAAAGGAACTGCTTCCGATGAAGGACGACATGACGATCCAGCAGAAGAAGAACGTCCGGAACCTGCAGGAGGATCTGAAGCGGAGATA
>CAMWMT010000258.1 GCA_947175375.1 uncultured Clostridiaceae bacterium
TGCAGGATTTTTACAGATAAATGGAAAAATTGTCGCACTCCCATGAATTGCTGATACACTCTGCCAGGGACTTGTCCATCACCAGCACCGTATATTCGCAATCGCAATATATAAAGTCCTCAAACACGACCAGCTTCATTCCATGCACATCAAGCACCTGGTTTATCTCTTCCATTGATTTCTTAAAATTGTCAAAATCGCTGCAATCTGTATATATGGTCTCTCTGCAAATGATCTCAATTATCTCTGGATACCCCAGCCCCTTTTTCTCAAAAAATGTTGTCAATGTATCAGTCAGGTCATCCTCATATCCACCAATCTGGACGCCATGTTTCTTAGCGCACAAAAAAGCAAAGCTAAAACACTCCCTGTCCAGCTCATTATCACCTGAAAAGTCCAGGAATTCTTCGAGTTCCTCAATAAACAGGATATTCCATATGATATCCTTATTCTTCTCATAAAACCCTTGGTAATCCTCGTTCTCCAGAAGTTTGATGGAAGATTCCATCTCATTTTGTTCTTCCTTCGACAACAGCTGTCTGGTCAAATTTATATAATCCATTTTTGCCTCCTCTATCTTTCTCTCATTCAAATGATCTCTTTCATTCTGTTTCATCCACAATCTTTTCTGCTACTGCATACTGATAACCTGCACTCATACCGCATGTCCCGTTGGAATAGATCTTATAGTCCCTGCGGAATTCATCCTCCGGCAGCGCATCCAGTTCTTCCTGTGAAGAGATATATTTCATGATCTCTACTTTTGCTGTTTCCTTATTACGGCTGAGTATGTACAGAGGTCCCTCATATTGATCTGTAAATCCTGCCGACACATTCATTACTGTTGCATAATTGCTGTCAGGGCTTGCCTCCGTCACTTCATATACCTCGGAAACCAGTCTGTATGCCTTTGTACCGCTACTTCCGCGGTCAACGCTCCACACTTCTTCTCCTGCACTGATGCACAGGATATCCTCTATTTCAAAGGGAAGCCTTGAAGTAACCTTGATCCCATCCGCCTGTACAGAATGAAACTTCCAGAATTCTCCTGACAGCTCCTCTTCCTCTGTCCTTGTTTCTTTCAGGCAAGCCTGTCTCCACTCCCTGAAATAAGGAAATCCTGCAATATCCGGATATTCTACAGACTGATCCACATATTCCGCTTCTGGTGAATCGTACACTCGCAGATTCCATTCAACCCAACCGCCCTCACAGACCGGCCAGTCCCCAGCCTCAAATGGAAGAGACTCAAGCGACTGCTCCATAGACAGCCAGGAATCATAAAATTCCACTCGGCTCATCCGGGCAAGCAGCTCTTCTGCCGTTTGGTTCTGGAAGTAGAAATCCACCATGTTCCCATGGTCATATCCCTGTTTCCTCCATTCCTCAGGCGTAGCTACAAGATAGTTAGGGGCATTTTCCAGACGAAACTCGGTTGCTTCCGTATAAGGCTGCGGTAGCCCATACAGTTCTGTGAAATAATTCTGAAGGACAGCGTCTATTTCTTCCCTCTGGTAATTATCCCAAAGGACTGTTTCATCATCCACATCAATGCCCGCGCAGAACTTTCTGTCTCCGTATTCCATGAATACCACCACATTGGAATTGACATAGGGCGCAAAAAAATCATGATACCCCTGGACCCAGTATCCCTCCGTTGAAGCTTCTATTCCATATTTCTTCTCAATATAAGCTGCCGCCCTGTCCTCTGCTGTCCTTTCTGCCGCTTGATAGATGCGGTCAATTTCCCTTCGGGTTTCCATCCGTTCCCGATCGCATCCGGTAAGCAGGAACACAGACCAAAGCATCGTTACTACAATACCAAAGATCCTGCCGGATGTTTTCTTTCTGCTGCCTGATAGCTTCTTTTCTTTCATGCCCTTCCAGACTCCCTCATTGCCTTATAATGCTTCTCCGATTCCCTCCATGACCTCCATCAATTTCGCATATCCTTCCTTACTGGATGCTCCATAGAGTACTTCCAGATCCCCGCAATCCATAATGACTGCCATATTATCAGAGGCATTACTGTAAAAACTCATGTCCATTTCAAGCCAGCCATGAAGCCCAAAAGGCTGTTTTTCAAGACCAGACTGGACAGTCTCCAGTTCTTCTTCCGTAAGCCAATAGATAAAATCCTCCCCTTGGAAAGGAAAAGCAAACACTGCTTCATAGGCAAGGACAGCCTTCAGAAATACACTGACTGTTCCGGCACATAACGTCCATTTTTGGTCATCCACGGTCACATAGACCGGCGGATCTGCCTTTGTCAGGTCTTTTCTCCGGATTCCTGCCCGACAGCATCCCTGATTTTCGTTCAGCAATATCAGATAGTCGCTGTTTCTTAACCAGTTCCATTTGTCAAAATCCACTGGTTTGATCCACTGGTCCTGTACATGGTGAATCGCATCCGTGCGTGCCGCCCTTCTCCAGAATTCTTCTACTGCCTGAGGGAGCGGATCAAAATATTTTTTCACAATGGTAATCTCTTCCTCTGTATATCCCTGCAGTTCTTCCACTGCATACAGCCGCCGAATCATTTCCAGATAATCCATTCTATCCTGCCCCTGTATGTCTGTTTCCTGCGTTTCTGCTTCCTGCTCCTCCGTAAACAAATAGGGAACCCCACGCCATGTAAGTTCAGGCATTTCCTCCAGCCTGTTAAAATAGAGACAGATGATCTGGTCATCTCCCCAGTATCCGGATTCCGGTCTCCGGGTGCAAACCGTTATATGATAGAATCCATCCGGCAGAGACAGAATCTGATCTTGGGGAAAATCCGTATTCCAGTCACTCAACCAGAACAGGTCACAAAACTGCAGGGAACCGCCCCTTACTTCCAGTGCCAGCCTGATCATCACCGGAAACTCTTTCTCTGCATTGGAATCCGGATAGCCCGAGCGGAACCAGAGTGCAAAATCACCACTTGTACCTGTGCAGAAAGCCGTGATATCCCCTTTTCGGATGTGTGCCCCAACCTGTTTCGGATTCGTAAATTCATCTGTCAGGAAATTACTTCCTGGAACAACGGATTTCATGACTTCCGCGGAAAACAGGATGATCCCCATGCCATCGATACTTAAGTGTGCTGTATCCCCAAGTTGAAGCGGTCCGCATGATGTCTGATGCCCTGCAGAGTGCTTTGTCTTTGCACAGGGCTGCTCTGTCTCTTTGGGTTCCTCCGTTTCTTCTTCTTTTATCTCTATACGACAAGGTAACTGTTCCAGCACCTCTGTATGTTTTAACTGGCTGTAAGCAGGCAGAAGGACTTTCTTCAGAGCTGGCAATGTGGCCAGCAGGCGACAGTCTGAAAAGTTGGTATCCTGCAAATCCAGTGTACTTAAATTTCTGCATCTGTTTAGAAAAGAGTAATCATCGATTGCAACATCGTGGAGAGACAACTGCTTGAGCTTCGTCATTTCTCCAATCAAAGAGAAATCATCATCCTTTACCACCAGCCAGGAAGGGAGGCGCACATCATCGATTTTCTTTGCTGATGAGTAGTTTCTTTTTTTGCTGTCCAGACATTTGATCTTAGCCAGATCACTGAATGTCTGCAGGTCATGTCCTGTATTTCTCTGGATCCATATAACAAGCCTTGAATCGATTCCATATTGTTTCATCATCTTTTAATTTCCTTCCGTTCCGCATAAATGCTATTTTCTTGCAAACTGCTTCTATCTGATATTTCACCAGTTCTCCCTCACCTCATCCATCATATCCCATATTTCTGAAAGCGTCATTAGCGCCGTCTTCTCGTCTGCCTTTCCGCATTCCTCATGCAGGATACACTCTTCATAAAGCTTTTGCATAGCCATGAAGATATCCTCGCGTTCCTCTGTCTCGATAAACTCTTCATAGCGGTCATTAAGCTTATTAAAATGCTGTGTATATTTGCGAACGACTTTCTCTATCCCGACTCTGTCCGAAGTTTCCAGAAGCTGCTTTTTTGTGTCTCTATAGCACTTTCTGGCGCTTCGGTATGCAGCCCCGGGAATGAACTCATTTCCGTCCCAATGTCGGAGCGGGTTCTCCAGGTTATCCTTCAACCAGCCATCGTCCCGAAGATGAGTAACGCTGAGCCTGTCCAGTTTCCTTTTCCAATCTTTCTTTAGATACAGCCCCACTTCTCTTGGAACACTGTCAAAATCCAACTCACGCAGTTCATTCAAACTCTTCAATGCTTCCATATCTTCTGCGCTGTATCCAAACAAATCATTACAATAAAAATTCCGCAGCCTGTGAAGTTCTCCCACAGCCCGCATATGAGTGATGCTTCCGGGACTTCCGCTAACGCTTAAGTGTTCCGTCTCCGGAAACTGACCGGCAATCTGCTCCATATCCAGTTCCCTGACGTCGGTCAGACGCAGCCTTCGGATCTGCATTTTTTGAAGCCCGTATCTCTGAGGCTGCGCCTTTTTCAAAGAAATCTCCAGATTCAGCTTCCCTAAGCAGAGGCTGTCATCAATCCACAGATCCGGATGGATCTCTCCATACATCTTTAACGAACGGGTATCTTCCGGAAGTACCAATCTTCGAATCCCGCTCATGTCCAGCTCTAAACTGTCGAGAGGGGTTTTCCCAAGATCAAGGACCTCCACCCCTGCCTTTTTCAATCTCAGTGTCCGGAGCAGCGGCGCTGTCCGGAGTATCTTCTCCAATTTCTCAGAATATCCCTGCACCTCGGCATAAGTGATACAGGGAAAATCATTCAGCGTATCTATTTCTGTCAAGCAT
>CAMWMT010000259.1 GCA_947175375.1 uncultured Clostridiaceae bacterium
GCACTACGGTGGAAAAATCCATTCGGATTGGGCTGACATACAATGCCCGCTGCGCGGGATTTGAATATCTGGCATTTTATACGGATGACGGAAACTTCCATATGATCTATGGTTCCCAGATGACAGCGGATGTGCCGGAGGCGTTGCACCGTTCTGTTCAGGGAGGAAAATATAATGTCTGTGCGGGAAGGGATGAAGCGGGGACTCCGCTTGTATTGGTGGGAGTACCGGCGGCTTATCCCATGAGTGACGGAAATACAAGCCTTGCGCTGGTGGCCGGACTGCCGACCAGTTACCTGAGTGATACGTTAGAAAGCAATATCAAAAGCAGCATCATAGAATATTCTATTATCCGCAATGACGGCAGCTATGTTTTACATAACAGCACGATTCAAGACACAAATTATTTTGAGCGGGTGGAAAACCTGTATGAGACCTGTGTCGGAAAAGAACCTGCCCAGTATGCAGAGGAATTGCGTAATGCATTGGAGTTCGACATAGATTATACCAGCGAAGTCCTGATTGCAGGCGAGCGATGGAATGTCTATTGTACCAATCTTCCCAATTCCGATTGGCACCTTCTTTTGAAGGTTTCCCATAGTACGCTGGATGAAACTGTCAATCAGCTCCAGAGAATATGGTCCTGCATTTCGATTGGCGGCTGCTGTCTGATCATTTTTGCTCTTTCGCTTGTCTTTGCGGGATATTACCGTTTGACGAAAAAGCATATGCACGCGCTGGATGACGCCAGAAAGACTGCGGAACAGGCTCAGTTGTTCGCAGAGCGTTCCAACAGGGCGAAAAGCGAGTTCCTTTCGAATTTGAGCCATGATATCCGTACGCCGATGAATGGCATTATGGGAATGACATCCATCGCCATCAGCAACCTGGATAATCCGTCCCGGGTGCGTTCCTGCTTAAAGAAAATTCATGTGTCCAGCCGGCATCTGCTGGGACTTATCAACGATATGCTGGATATGTCTAAAATTGAGAGCGGAAATCTGTCATTAAATATGGAACCGATTTCTCTGCGTGAGATCATGCAGAATATTACAACTATCATCCAACCGCAGATTCAGGAGAAAAATCAGCAGTTTCGCATTTATATACATGAGATCTATCATGAAAATGTCTGCTCGGACCGGGTGCGTTTAAGTCAAATCCTGTTAAACATTCTTGGAAATGCGGTAAAATTTACCCCGGAAGGCGGCATCATTGAAATCGATCTGTACGAAGAACCTTCTCCGAAAGGGGATGACTATATCCGTTCCCACCTGCATGTCAAAGATAACGGCATCGGCATGTCCATGGAATTTCAGGGCAGGATATTTGACGCGTTTGCAAGAGAGGACAGTGCCCGTGTGGATAAAACGGCGGGAGCCGGAATGGGCATGACGATTACCAAGTATATTGTAGACGCTATGGGCGGCACCATTATGGTAGAAAGCGAGCAGGGGAAAGGAAGCCATTTCCATGTTGCGATAGATATGGAAACTACTGTGTGCCAGGAAAAAGAGATGCGGCTGCCAGCCAGGAGTGTTCTGGTTCTGGATGATGATGAAACTGCGGGCAGTCTGGCTGTCTCCTCATTGGAGTCCATCGGGCTGCAGGCGGACTATGCAGCAGATATCCGGCAGGCGCTTCAGATGATTGAGGAGCGCAGCAGCAAACATGAACCTTATCATATGATTCTGCTGGATCAGGATATGCAGGGGCAGGATGGGATTCTGATTGCCCAGGAATTATGTAACCGTTTTGACTCAAAACTGGCCATCATACTTCTCACAAACAGTGAATGGGATGAGGCCGAGGACAGAGCACAAAAGGCGGGCATCTGCAGTTTTATATCAAAGCCGCTGTTTCGGTCCGGATTATACTATGGCCTGCGTCCATTCGCAGAGGCGAAACCACCGCAGCAGGAACAGGAGAAAGAAGCTGACGTAAACCTGGCCGGCAGGCGGCTCCTTCTGGCGGAAGACAATGAACTGAACTGGGAAGTAGCCCATGAAATCCTTGGTGAATTTGGACTGGAAACGGAGTGGGCGGAAAACGGTCAGATCTGTGTGGAAAAATTTGAAGCGTCCACACCGGGATGGTATGACGCTATATTAATGGATCTTCGTATGCCTGTGATGACAGGTTTTGAAGCGGCAGCGGCCATTCGAAGGCTGAAACGAAAGGATGGACAGACCATCCCCATTATTGCAATCAGCGCAGATGCCTTTCAGGATGATATTCAAAAATGCCTTGATTGCGGTATGAACGCCCATATGTCAAAGCCTTTGGACCCGGAAAAATTTCTCTCCGTGTTGAAGCAATATTTGCACTGATATAGTTTACCAGGGAAGGGAATGGAGTATGTTAGCGATGAAAAAAGTTATGATCTTGATATGTCTTCTGCTGTCCGTCGTTTTTTTGGCTTCCTGCGGCGGTAAAACCGCAGTGGCCGAACCGGAGGAGGTCAGCAGCGGTCCGGAAGATGTGGAATTGACCCTGTGGACTTTTCCAGTGGGCAACTGGGGCAATCCCACTGCAGTATCCAATATACTGACCAGCTTTTACAGGGAATATCCAAATATAGAAATTACTGTGGAATATCTGAACTACGACAACGGAGATGACAAAGTCAGTCAGGCAGTTTCCGATGGCTGTCCTCCGGATTTGATCCTTGAGGGTCCGGAGCGCCTTGTGTCAAACTGGGGCGAACAGGGATGGATGGTGGATCTGTCTGATTTATGGGAGTCTGAGCAAGCCCGCGCAATTTATGAACCGATAAAGGAAGCCTGTCTGTGCAGAGACGGGGCGTATTATGAATTTCCAATCTGCATGTCCGCTCACTGCATGGCCATCAATTACGATATGTTCAGGGAGGCCGGCGCCCTCCAGTACATTGATGAAAATGCTCACACCTGGACCACCGAGGGCTTTATCCAGGCAGTTCATGCCCTGACTGCCAATGGACAGAAAAACGCGGGCATCATATATTGTAAAAATCAAAGCGGTGATCAGGGGACGCGCGCCCTCGTAAACAATTTGTATGGCGGCACCTTTACCAATGATGCACACACAGCTTATACGGTTGACAGTGAAGAAAACCGAAAAGCCTTGCAGCTTCTTTATGATTTGGAGGGCATTACCTTTGAACCGGATTTCACATCTTCGGATGCAATCGATCTGTTCTGCCAAAAGGAAACTGCTATGTGCTTCTGCTGGAATGAGTCCATAGAGGTTCAGCAGACCCTCAATAATACCAATTTGGATTTTGAAGTTTTCCCCATCGCGTTTCCCTGCAACGGGAATGTGCCTAAACTCCAGGGCGGCATCTGGGGATTTGGTATTTTCAACAGTGGCAACGACGAGCGGATCGAAGCTGCAAAAACCTTTATCCGCTATATCACAGAAAATGATGGGTCATACACAAGGGCAGTTCGGACTTCTTCCTATTGGCCGGCCAGAGATATGGGTAATATCTATGAGAATGATATGCTTATGACGGAATACAGTATTTTTATGCCATATATAGACGACTATTATCAGATTACCCCCGGATGGACGCAGGCGCGTACCGCATGGTGGCAGATGCTAAGAAAGGTTGGAGCGGGAGAAGATATTGCGGAGGCTATGAAAGGCTTTCCTTCTCCTGAATAATGGAACGACCCTGTTTGATCTGAGCAAGGCGTTGTAAAAGAATATTTTTCGCAGTTTTCCAGGGAAACAGGGATAAATGGTGATTGCAGTGCGCAAGGCATATCGGATTTGAAAGTCTGTTATGCCTGTTTTTTTACAGTTTTGTAGAATATTAGTTATTTCCAAATGAATTGCCAAACTGAATAAATATTTTAGTGTTTAATTGATGAATGGGAGAAATTGAAGTGAAGAAAAAAATAATTAAGATAGTATGTTTGTTGATGATATTGTCATATTTTTGTACAGGTTGTACTCAATTTAATGTTTGGGATTCACAGGAAATAGTTGTTGAAACTTATTGGGAAGAAACAATAGAATCGCAAAATTGGTTTGACTCTGTTCCTGATTATCGAGGAACACCATATATTGAAGTAAACAGTGATATTCCATTCTTTACAGCGGAAGATAAACGGAAAACAGAGGCTTTTGAAATATATAGCGACTTAGATGAACTGGGGCGGTGTCATGTTGCATATGCTAATATTTGTGAGGAAATAATGCCTACAGAAGAACGGGAAGAATCATTGAGTTCAGTTACTCCTTCCGGATGGTGCCAAAACCAATACGATGGCGAATGGCTGTATAATCGTTGTCATCTAATTGGTTATCAACTTGCAGGAGAAAATGCAAATGAGAAAAACTTAATGACTGGTACAAGATATTTCAATGTCAGTGGTATGCTTCCATTTGAAAATACGGTTGCTGATTATATTGATAATAATCCGAGTAATCATGTACTATATCGTGTGACTCCAATATATAAAGATGAAAACGATCTTGTAGCGTGCGGTGTATTAATGGAAGCCTGGTCAGTGGAGGATAATGGTTATGGATGTCAGTTTTGCGTGTTTGTCTATAACGTGCAACAGGGTATAGAGATTGATTACGCAACAGGGGAAAATCGTAAGATAAAAGGGAATATATCGAAAGATGACTCACCGGATGCTGATAAGTATGACACATATATATTAAATACAAATAGCAAAAAATTTCATACAGAAGATTGTTCTAATGGAAAAAGAGTAAGCGATAAGAATAAATC
>CAMWMT010000260.1 GCA_947175375.1 uncultured Clostridiaceae bacterium
GTGTATGGCTGTCCATGCAGGATAAGAAGCACAGGAAGATGAAAAAACAGGAAATGAAAGTATTCACGATGTATGAAGGATGGGAAGCCGGGAGTAAGAACCAGAGCAGGCTGGTGAACAAGACGATGCTTGCCGGCATGGAGAAGAGCAGTGAATTCCATGCAAAGAGGGAGGCAGTGATAGAGAACAAATATGAGGTGGATGAGATCGGGCAGAGGATACTGAATGGAGACGGAGGGGGCTGGATCAAAGAGCCGTATGACCCGGAAACGATCTTCCAGCTGGACCGCTACCATATTTATCAGGAAATCCTGCGTAAGATCAGTGACAGGAAAGCGCAGAAGGAGATAAGGGAGCTGTTTGATGCGGAAAAGATAAAAGAAATGCTGGATTATATAGAGATTTATGCAGACAGCGTTGCAAGTAATGATGAAGCGGACGGGCGGAGCAAAAAGGCAATGGAACTTTATACCTATTTAAGCAATAACAGGGAGGGATTGCTCCCTTATCAAAAACGAGGTATCAAGATACCGGAGGCACCGGAAGGGATGGTATATAAAAACATGGGCGTGCAGGAGAACCAGAACTGTACCGTGGTGACACTGCGGATGAAGCACCGGAGGATGCGCTGGTCGGTGAATGGGGCGAACAACATGGCGAAAGCACTGTACCGAAAGGAAAACCGGGAGCTCATAGATACAATAGAGAGGTATACAGATGGGCTGATCTTCACAATGCAGATGAAAGAAATCATCCAGACGCTGAGCGCAGCAAAAGCCCCGAAAAAAGATGGAAAGGGAAATCCCTATGTGGATAAGATCAGCCGCCATATGCCGCTGCTGAATGCGATGCAGACAGCATCAAGGAAAGCATTCAGAGCCGCCTTTTACTATTAAAAAACAGAATAGATAAAAAGGGAAAAAACAGCTTTTGAATTGTCAGAAAAATAAGGAAAATAGTCAAACATCAAAAAGAAAAGAAAAAGTGCCAACGATTACTTGACACATACTTATTGAATAAAACACTTGCAAAACACATATAGCTGTGATAGTATAAACACATCTAAATCTATAAGAAACAATTCTGTTTCGGGATTCCATTTTAAAGAAAAGATATCTTTGATATAAATATTGGAAAATATTCTGGAAAACAGGCAGATATGCTTGCCAAATCTGTCCCCAGATGGATATAATAGGAGGAGAAGCCGATGAAAAAAAGAAAAAAGCGCAGTCATTCCCGTCGATACCAGAACAGACAGCCAGCGAATCAAAAGCATAAGGATCGTTTGTTCCGTTTCGCTTTTCAGGATAAAAAGGATCTTCTGGATCTGTACAATGCGATCAATGGAACTGACTATTCGGATCCTGAGGAATTAAAGATCACAACACTGGAGGATGCACTGTTTCTTGGTGTAAAAAATGATCTGTCCTTTATCGTGGGAATGGTATTAAACCTATACGAACATCAAAGTACAAAGTGTCAGAATATGCCCCTTCGAGGTCTTGTCTATTTTGCCACGCTCTATCAGACCTTCGTAAAGGAAAATGGTTATGATCTGTATGGGAGCCGGAGGATTTTGCTTCCTTTTCCCAATTATGTGGTGTTTTATAACGGGGATGTGGATGAACCGGATGAAACAGAGCTGCTACTGTCAGAGGCGTTCCAGAAGCCGGAACAGGATAGTATCCCTGCAGTAGAATGCCGTGTGAAAGTCCTGAATATCAATCTTGGACACAATCGGGAACTGATGAAAAAATGTCAAAGGCTGCGGGAGTATTCGGAATTTATCGGATGCATTAAAAGAAATCTGAAAGATGGAATGAAGATTCAGGAAGCAGTCAGCAGAGCGATGGATACCTGTGAAAAGAAAGGAATTCTGACGGATCTGCTGGTCAGATGTCGGACGGAGGTGCTTGATATGTTGTTGGCCGAGTATGATGAACAGAAAACGATGGCGTATATTCGAAGAGAGGAACGGGAGATTGGTCGTGAGGAAGGTGAGCGAAAAGGCCGTGTAGAGGGTCAAAAGATTGGTGAAGAGCTTCTTTCAAAGCTCATTGGCTATCTGCTTGCCGACAATCGCCTGGAGGATATGCGGCTTGCAGCAGACAGCGAAGCAGAGCGGAAGCGTCTTTACAAAGAATATAAGCTGTTGAAAGATGAATAGCACATCATTTGCAATGTATATATCTGGTGTTTGAAACTTGCAAAATTTTCCGGTTTCCGGTACGAATCAGCCGTCCGATCAACTCATTGCTGCTGGTATTTGCCCAGTAGGCGGAAAACCTGCCTTTGTCCAGGTAATTGAGGATAGACCAGGGATTGTAAATATCCGTTCTTCTTCCAAATGTAAAACCATCATACCAGTATGTGACATCCTCTTCTTTTTCAGATAATCCATATTCTTTCAGAGCTTCCGATACTTCCTGTTGTGTAAAACCGAAAGCATCTTCGTACTTTTCCGAAGTAGTTGTTACGACTTCCGGATGGTTCAGATCGGAGAAAACTGATTCTCTGCTGACTCTGGTGATTCCAGTCATGATCGCCCGTTCCAAACAGGGATTGGTTTTAAATGTTGCATTGAACAAATTTCTGATAAAACCGGTCAGCTTCCCCCAATATCCGTTCATATAGGCTTCCTGCATGGGAGTATCATATTCATCCAGCAAAATGATCACTTTTTTCTTATAATACAGGTTGAGATATTTCGAGAGATGATGGAGCGCCAGTGAGGCATACAGGTCATCCATATCCGGGGATATTTTTTGGAAAAATTCCTGATCTCTTTTCGGTAAAATACTGCTGTCAAGCAGAAAAGTATGATCCGTATACAGGTCCGTGAGCATTTGACAGATCTTTCTTCTGGCAGACGGATAATCAGATTCCTTTACATTAGCAAAGGAAAGGCTGATAACCGGAAAGGTTCCCTGAAGTTTCTGATATGTTTCTTCCAAAATCCTAATTTCCAATACTGACAGTTCTCGCCATATGCTCCCCTCCTGACATAATATATAACTTACCAGATTGTTTTCCCTGTTACTCCGACAATACCTGCTTCCAGAGATTATTATATTTCTCCTCGGCATCTTCCCCGAGATAATGGAAGGTCTCGCAGCGGGAAAGCACTTCATTCCCTGGGAAGAGTGTTTCATTATTCCGAATCTCTTCGTCTTCAATCATCTCAATGGCGGCAGAGTTCGGGATTGAATAGTAGATATATTCAAAATTTTTCAGTGCAATATCCGGACGGCAGAGAAAGTCGATCCATTTTTCTGCATTCTCTTTATTTTTGCAGGTGGTCGGGATGACCCAGCAGTCCAGCCATACGTTGGAGCCCTCCTCCGGAACCACATACTGTAGGTTCTCATTTTCTTCCCTGCAGATTGTTGCTTCTCCGGAATAGATGACACCGATGGCGGCCTTTTCTCCGATCATCATATCACGTACTTCATCTGTGGTATATTTTAACACTAGAGGTTTTTGTTTAGTTAGAAGATTCGCCGCTTCCTGAAGTTCAGCGTCATCTGTAGAGTTCAGTGAATACCCGCAGGAAATGAGCGCTGGCGCGAAGACATCTCTGGGATTGTTCATCATGACGATATTATCTGCGTATTTTTCATCCCACAGACAGTCCCAGCTGGTGATCGGTTTGTCTACCATAGTCTCATTGTAGAGGATGCCAACGGTTCCCCACAGATAAGGTACGGAATGTGAAGCGTCCGGATCAAACTCTCTGACGGTATCCATATAAACCGGATCAATGTTGGAAATATTCGGGATATTGTCGAAGTCAATTTCAAGCAGAAGATTGTTGTCCAGCATCTTCTGGATCATATATTCCGATGGGCAGACCACATCCCAGTCAGCAGCGCCATTGGCAATGATGGGATACATATCCTCGTTGGTGTCGAAAGTCTTGTAATTGACCCGGATACCGGTCTCTTCCTCAAAAAGGTCAATGACATCTTCGTCAATATATTCGCCCCAGTTATATACATTTACTTCGCCATTTTCTCCTGCGGAAGAACTGCCGCAGCCGGTGAATACAGTTGCTGCCAGCAGGCAGCTGCATAGCAATAAAAATCTTTTCTTCATAATATAGTCCTGCTTAAAGTTTGCATTTGTTATTAGTGTCGCTGTTCTGCCCTGGCCGGTTCCTGCTGTTTCAGGTTCATAAACACCAGGACAAGGAAGACTACAAGAAACATGATCGTGGAGAGTGCATACATCTCCGGTTTGATTCCTTTCCGAAGCTCTGAGTAGATCAGAGTGGAAAGGGTATCTGCGCCAAGTCCCTTTACAAAATGTGTGATGACAAAATCATCCAGGGACATGGTAAAGGACAGAAGAAATCCGGATAGAACTCCTGGCATGATGTCAGGCAGTACGATGCGAAAGAAAGCCTGTCCTTCTCCGGCGCCCAGGTCCAGTGCCGCTTCGTACATGGACATGTTCAGCTGTTTCAGCTTTGGCATGACACTTAATACCACGTAAGGAAGGTTGAAGGTAATGTGACCGATCAATACCGTGCCAAATCCCATCTCAAAATGGATGCCAACAACCGAAAGCAGATTGCCAAGTGTGATAAAGAGCAGCATAAAAGCGATGCCGGTCACGATCTCTGCGTTCAACATGGGAATATTTACGATGCTCATGCAGAGATTCTGCCTCCTTTTCTTCATATGATGAATGGCAATGGCGGCAGAGGTTCCCAGAAGCGTTGCGAT
>CAMWMT010000261.1 GCA_947175375.1 uncultured Clostridiaceae bacterium
TTTACATACTGGAAATGACCGCTGGTCATCCCTTTGGTCCAGAGCTCATTCCGGCTCCGGCTCCAGTACGTCATCCGTCCGGTCTCCAGCGTGGTATTAAATGCCTCTTCATTCATATACGCGAGCATCAGTACCTCAAAGGTCTTATAATCCTGTACGATGACCGGTATCAGACCGTCTCTCCCGGGAGTTAAGTCCTTCCATGCAAAGCTGCTCTCCAGCATATGCATGCGCAGCCCCCGATCCGCCGCTTTCTGCTTCAGTCCCTGAAAATCCGCCTGGTCAGATGAGAAATACGCCGCTGAGATCCCTGTTACCCATTTATTGGACAACACTTCTATGACTGCATCATCTGATGCTGCCGGGCTGATGCTGATGACCGGCAGCTCTCCCTGATAGAGACACTGACTGTCTGAACCAGACCAGAGCAGCAGGCTCCCCCACTCCTCCATGGTTCGGGTAATCTGGGATTCATCCGAGATACTGAAACCGATCTTCTCTCTGCCGAAGCGCTTTGACACCTCTTCCGCTATCTCCACATTACTTTCCCTGCCGAAATTCAGCACTGCCTTGCTGCATCCGGCATAGAGAATCTTCTTCACATCTTCCACTCTCCGAATATGGCCGCTCGCATAGACCGGGATCTCTGCCGCGCGGCAGATGCCTTTCATCGCAAGGATATTGATGTCATGCGCCTCGTCGGTATCCGACAGGTCAATGATCAAAATGCTGTCTGCTCCATTGTCGCTGTAATATTTTGCCAGTCTCTCGCCGTCCTGCCCATTGACCTTTCCATCCCGCAGGGGCATGACTGGAACCAGATATTTTTTCTTCATCTTTACAAACTGCCTTTCGTCGATAATACATCCGTGATCCGCTCATCATAAGACACCGCTGCGTCCAGTGCTTTGGCAAATGCCTTGAACATCGCTTCACAGATATGGTGATTGTTGCTGCCTGACAACACTTTAAAATGCAGGTTCATCTGCGCGCTGTAGGAAATGGCATAGAAAAATTCCTTTACCATCTCCGTATCCATGTCACCGACCCTGGGAACCGTAAACTGCGCATCTGATACATAATAGGGCCGTCCGGACAGGTCAATGGCGCACAGCACCAGTACCTCGTCCATGGGAAGGATGCAGCTTCCGTACCTCCTGATTCCCTTCTTGTCCCCGACTGCTTCCCGGATAGCATTTCCCAGTACAATCCCGGTGTCTTCCACCGTATGATGACAGTCGACCTCCAGATCTCCATCCACATGAACCTCCAGATCAAAAAGCCCATGTCTGGCAAATCCATCCAGCATATGATTGAAAAAACCGACCCCGGTATCCAGATCTGCCTTTCCGCTGCCATCCAGCGACAGGCTGATCCGGATCTTTGTCTCCTTTGTGTTACGCTCCACTACTGCTGTTCTGTTACTCATCTTATTCTCCTGTTTAAACTCTATTGTTTCTTTTTATTCAAAGCGAACCCGGATGGAATTGGCATGCGCCGTCAACTGCTCATTTTCAGCAAAATATTCAATATCCTCATGCACTTTCTCAAGCGCCTCTCTGGAATAATAAATGATGCTGGATTTTTTCACAAAATCATCCACCGATACCGAAGAGAAAAATCTTGCCGTCCCATTGGTGGGCAGGATATGGTTCGGTCCTGCGAAATAATCCCCCAGCGGTTCACTGCTGTTCTCCCCAAGGAAGATCGCTCCCGCATTCCGGACCTTCATCATGTCTTCAAAAGGATTCTTCGTCACAATCTCCAAATGCTCGGAAGCGATCAGGTTCACCGTCTCCAGTGCCGCTTCCTTCGTATCCGCCACCAGAATATACCCATATTGATCCAGAGATTTCTGGATAATCTCCTTTCTGGACAATTCCTTTACAAATCCGTCTACTTCCGCTGACACTTTCTCTGCCAGTTCCCGATTCGTGGTCACAAGGATCGCGCTTGCCATCTCATCATGCTCTGCCTGCGACAGCAGGTCTGCCGCCACATAGCGGGGATTCGCGCTCTCATCCGCCAGCACCAGGATCTCGCTGGGACCTGCGATGGAATCAATACTGACCGTTCCGGACACCGCCTTCTTCGCCAGCGCCACAAAGATATTTCCCGGTCCGGTGATCTTGTCTACCTTCGGCACGCTTTCCGTTCCAAAAGCCATAGCTGCCACCGCCTGCGCGCCGCCCATCTTATAGACCTCATCTGCTCCCGCTTCCTTCGCTGCCACCAGAACCGCCGGATTCACCTTTCCCTGCCGGTTACATGGGGTTGCCATAATGATCTTATCTACCCCGGCGATCCGCGCCGGTACAATATTCATCAGAACCGAAGAAGGATAGACTGCCTTTCCGCCTGGAACATAGACCCCCGCTGCCTGCAGCGGTGTCACCTTCTGTCCCAGCATCGTCCCATCCGTCGTAGTATCAAACCAGCTGTACCGTTTCTGTTTCTCATGGTACGCCCGGATGTTCTTTAATGCCTTTCTTATGGTCTCCAGAAGCTTCGGATCGATTTCCTCATATGCATCTTTCACTTCTTCCTCCGTGGCCCGGATATTCGACGCATCGATTCCCTCACAGTCAAACCGGTTCGTGTATTCAAACAGCGCCTGATCGCCTTCTGTCCGCACACGCTCCACGATCTCACTCACCGTATCATTGTATTGTTCATAATTATTCGGGCTGCGCTTCAGCAACTGCCCCAGAATATCCTTTCTGGATTCTTCATCCAGACTGATGATCCGCATATCTGCCTTCCTCCTTCTGTTATGATAGCCACTGCATTTTTTAGATTACTTTTTTCAGTTCGCTGATGATCTTTCCAATCCGCTCATTTTCCATCTTCATGCTCACCTGGTTCACGACCATGCGCGCCGACAGCGGACACACTTCTTCCAGCACCTTCAGCCCGTTTTCTTTTAATGTAGATCCAGTCTCCACGATATCCACAATGACCTCTGACAATCCCACGATCGGCGCAAGCTCGATCGAACCGTTCAGTTTGATGATCTCCACGGTTTGGTATTTCTGATTATAAAAATAATCCTTCGCAATATGCGGGTATTTCGTCGCCACACGGATTAGCTCCTGATGCTGCAGCAGCCCTCTTGCTGATTCCGGACCGCAGACACACATCCGGCATTTTCCATATCCCAGGTCCAGCACCTCATACATCCGCCGTCCTTCTTCCAGGATCGTATCCTTTCCAACGATTCCTACATCCGCAGCACCATACTCCACATACGTCGGCACATCCGGAGCCTTTGCCAGAAAGAATTTAAGCTTCAGTTCTTCATTGACAAAGATCAGTTTTCTGGTGGCAGGATCCTGCATCTCCTCACAGGTGATGCCGATCTGTTTAAAAAGCTCCATACTCTTTTTGGCAAGACGGCCTTTGGCCAGCGCAAATGTCAGATACCTCATACCGCTCCCTCCTCTTCTGCATGGATGATTTCACAGATTCCGTTTTTCTCTGCATACGCTTTATAGTCTCTTCCGATTCGCTCCGGCACCAGCTCCACGACCATGCCCTGTCCCCGAAGCTCCATGGCTTTTCTGATCGCAGATGCTGCCCGGGAAGCGCGGTACACGATCATCACCTTATGGACATCCGTATCCACCGGCACTTTCTGCCGGGACAGCGCGTTCATCAGCCGGTCGACTACAAAGACAAAACCTGTCGCCGGAGCCGGTTTCCCAAAATGATCCATCAATGTATCATAACGCCCGCCCTTGGCAACCGCTTCTCCGGTTCCATAGGTATATGCCTGGAAGATGATACCCGTATAGTATTTATACTTACTTACCACCCCCAGGTCAAATGCAATATATTTTTCATAGCCATAACAGGAAAGCAGCTCATAGATCCTCCGTAGCCGCTCCAGCGCCCGTTTGGCGTCCTCTGTCACTGCGCATGCATCTGCTTTTTCCAGAATATCCACGGAACCGAACAGATTCGGAATCGCCGCAAATGCCTCCTTTAGTCCTGCCGCGATCGGCAGCGGTTCCAGAAGCTCCCGTACTCCGTATATATTTTTATTTGAAATAAATTCCCGAAGCTCCAGCTCCATCTCTTCACTGAGCCTTGACTCTCTCAGAAGGCTTTTGAAAAAATCCACGTGCCCGATGCTCACCTGAAACTCTTTCAACCCGGTCTTCAGCAGGGATTCTGCCACCAGCGCGATCATCTCCGCATCCGCTTCCACACTGCCGTCTCCGATCAGTTCCGCTCCAAGATGGGTATTCTCCTTCAGACGCCCCTGAAAGTCCGAATGATTGATAAACGTGTTCGCCACGTAACACAGGCGCACCGGCATATCCTCTTCCGTAAAATATTTCGACACCGCCCGTGCAATCGAAGGTGTGATATCCGGTCTTAGTACCAGCGTATTCCCTTCCCTGTCAAAAAACTTATACAGCTCCCTCGACGCAACCGTTCCGACCTCTCTGCTGAACACATCAAAAAATTCAAAGGTCGGTGTCTGGATATCCTCATATCCATAACTGTGCAGAACATCATGCAGAAGATCCTGCACCCGGTTCTTCCGCCTGCACTCTCCGTTATATATATCCCGTACTCCTTCCGGAGTGTGTAGAATCTGTTTATACATGCTTAAGCTCCCTCTTATTTGTATCATTGTCATCAGTCTTTTGCTTTAGCATAGTAAATCATTAGCATACCAAAGGCAACATGAGTATTATATCACTTCACTCA
>CAMWMT010000262.1 GCA_947175375.1 uncultured Clostridiaceae bacterium
CAATTCCAATCCGGAGCTAAAGGATCAGGAAGAGATCGAGGTTGGCATTTTTGAATATCCGGAGATTCAGGGCATCATCGATCGTGCGGATGGTATTGAGGATGCGCTGGCAGAGAAAGCGCCAAATGCAAAGGTGGTAGCAAGGCAGTCAGCAGCTATCGCAGACGAGGGTGTGACTCTTGGAGAGAACTTTATGCAGGCATATCCCAATATGCAGATTATCTGCGGAATCAATGACAATGGGGTGGTCGGAGCCTATGAAGTGTGGTCTGCAGAGGGCCGCGTGGGCGACAACATCGGTTTCTTTGGAGCAGATGCGGACGAGAAGGCCCTGCAGCTGATCTCAGAAGGGACAAGTTATCGTGGAACGGTTGCCCTGACAGCGGAGACTTCTGTTCCGGCAGCAGTGGATGTCTGTGTAGCTGCCAGCAAAGGTGAAACTGTAGATGGAGAGATCGTCTTTGATATGGCTGTCATCACGGCAGAGAATGTGGCAGATTATATGAACTGATCATGATTCCATAAAAACAGGGGGTGTTGCAAAATGTAATCCTGTTCGCTCCACTCCATACGAGTGCTGAACACACGGGCAAAGAGCATTTTGCAACACCCCTATGTCTTTTTGGGAACAATCGTGAAGAAAGAGAGAAGAATATGACGGATACGATGGAGATTGTACTGTCCATGCAGCATATTTCCAAACATTATGTGGGCATACAGGCACTGGATGATGTGTCTGTTGATTTTAGAAAGGGGGAGGTTCATGCCCTGATCGGGGAAAACGGAGCGGGGAAATCAACCCTGATCAAGATGATCTCAGGTGCAGAGGTTCCGGACAGTGGGAAGCTGGTGTTTGGAGACAGAGAGTTTGACAAGATGACCCCGCATCTGGCGCAGAATATGGGTGTGGCAACGATTTACCAGGAATTTAACTTGTTTCCCACTCTGACCGTGGCTGAGAACATTTATATGGGTGATGAGATGGTATCGGACGACAGTCCCCGTTTTTATCATAAAAACCGTTATCTTGAAAAAGCAAAAGAGGTGCTGGACCGTGTGAATATTGCGGTAAGGCCAGGAGACTATGTGGAGGATATGACAACTGCGAAGATGCAGCTGGTGGAGATTGCGAAAGCAGTTGCCAGGGATGCCAGGATCCTGATTATGGATGAGCCTACGGCTCCGTTGTCAACAAAAGAAACAGAGTATCTCTTTGAACTGATCGGAACACTGAAAAGACAAGGAGTGACCATTATCTATATTTCCCATCGGCTGGAGGAACTGTACCGAATCGCAGATCGACTGACGATCATGCGTGACGGCAGGAAGATCCTGACCTCGGATACTAAGGAGATCTCGCGAAAAGAGCTGATTCGTCATATGGCGAACCGAGAGGTAGAAGAGATCGATTTTGTATCGGATGCAGAACGGGGCAAAGTGATTCTGGAGGTGAAAAATGTATCAGGAAACGGGCTCCATGACATCTCCTTCTGCGTTCATGCAGGAGAGATCTTCGGCCTGGGAGGCCTGCTGGGGGCAGGAAGGACAGAACTTGCCAGACTGTTGTTCGGGGCGGACCGGATGGAGAGCGGGCAGCTTCTGATGGATGGAAAGGAGATTCTGGTAAAGTCTCCCAATCAGGCAGTTTCCCTGGGGATTGCCTACGTTCCGGAGGACCGGAAGCATCATGGAGCCCTCCTGACACTTCCCATCAGCTGGAACATTACTCTGCCGATTCTAAAGAGGATCTCCTTCAGGGGCTTTATCAGGAAGAAAGAAGAAAGGCAGATCGTGGAAGCTCAGCGTGACAATCTTCGTATTAAGGCTTCTGGCATGGAACAGAATGTAAATAGTTTAAGCGGGGGGAACCAGCAAAAAGTGGTGCTTGCCAAATGGCTGGCATCCAGTCCAAGGCTACTGATCCTGGATGAGCCCACAAGAGGGGTGGATGTGAATGCCAAGCAGGAGATCTATCAACTGATCGGAGAATTTGCAAGGCAGGGTATGGCGATCATCTTTATCTCATCGGAGATGGAGGAGCTTTTGAACATCTCCGACCGGATGATGGTACTGAATGAAAAGAAGATTGCCGGATTTCTGGAAAAAGAGGAATACTCACAAAATCGCGTGCTGGCAATGGCTTCGGGGCTTACATAGGAGGGGAATATGAAGTTTGGCTTTTTAAAAATCATAAGAAAATATGCGATCCTAATCGTGCTAATTGTACTGATCCTCGTATTTTCAGTGTTGTCGCCGGCATTCGCGACCTTCAACAATGCTATGAATGTGGTACGGCAGATCTCGATGATGGGAATCGTGACCGTTGGATTTACCTTTATTCTGCTGGGCGGTGGTCTGGATCTGTCAGTGGGTTCTCAGATGGCGGTCATGAATGTGGTGGTGGCCATGCTGATCCGGGATCTGGACCTGAACCCGGTGCTGGCGATTCTGATCGGCATTGCCATGACGACTGCTATTGGGTGGTTTAACGGTTTTGCGATCTCGAAGACGGGAATCCCGCCTCTGATTGCCACGCTTGCCATGCAGACGGCTCTTCGGGGAGCGAGTTTTATTCTTTCCAAAGGGCGTCCGGTATATGGCGTACCGGATTCCATCAAATTCATTGGGCAGGGATACATACTGGGCATTATTCCGATTCCTGGTGTGATTCTGGCTGTAGTCATCGCTTTTGGGATCATTCTGCTGAATAAAACCTATCTGGGAAGACATTTTTATGCCCTGGGAAGTAATCCGGAAGCAACCAGGCTTTCCGGTATCAATATCCATTTCACCAGGACCATGACTTATACTCTGAATGGTTTTCTGACCGGTATCGCGGCGCTGGTCATGATGACCCGTGTGGGATCCGGACAGCCCAATGCGGCGGATGGTTTTGAGATGAATGTGCTGACGGCGGCTGTACTCGGCGGAGTGAGCATCAATGGTGGAAAAGGAAGTATCACCGGAGCCATGGTAGGCGCTGTGATCATTGGTGTGCTAAATAACGGAATGTCCATCTGCGGAGCCAATGATTACTGGCAGAAGGTGATCACAGGGCTTGTCCTGTTTGTGGTGGTGGTGCTGGACAGCTTAAGCCAGGCAAAGCGGAAAGATTCATAAGATAAGGAGCGTATGATAATGGAAAAAAGCAGAGATATGATTCTGAAGATCTACCGGAATGCAGTGGCGATCCGGGCATTTGAAATGGCAGCTCATGAGCAGTATGCCAATGGACTGCTGGCAGGCTCGGTCCATCTGTATGTAGGCGAGGAGGGAGTGGCTTCCGGAGTATGCGGGGTACTGAAAGAGGACGATTATATTACCAGTACCCATAGAGGGCATGGACATCTGATCGCTAAAGGCGGTGACCTGAAACGGATGATGGCGGAGCTGGCGGGGAAAGCTACCGGATACTGTAAGGGAAAAGGAGGGTCCATGCATATCTGTGACATGGACCTGGGGATTCTTGGTTCCAATGGTATCGTGGGAGCTGGCCTGCCTATTGCAGTGGGAGCCGGATTTGCATGCAAGAGCTATGGGAAAGGCCAGGTATGCGCCTGCTTTTTCGGAGATGGAGCTTCTAACCGCGGAACTTTCCATGAGAGCCTGAATATGGCTTCGGTTCTGAAGCTTCCAGTGATCTATGTACTGGAAAATAATTTTTATGCGATCTCCGGAAGTCAGAGAGAGTTGACGACACTGACCAATCTTTCCGAACGGGCGAAGGCATATGCGATTCCGGGTGAGACCGTTGAGGGAAACGATATCATGGCCGTCATCGATGCTTCGGCAGAGGCTGTGGAACGTGCCAGAAGAGGAGAAGGACCGACGCTTCTGGAATTCAGGACCTGGAGACATTTTGGACACTGGGAGGGAGATCCAGATGCGCGTCTGTTCACCTATCGGGATCCAAAGGAGCATGAAGAATGGCTGAAAAAAGACCCAATTCCGAAGTTTCGGAAAGACATTGTGAATGGCGGTTATGCAGAAGTGGAAGAACTGGATGCTATTGACCAAAGAGTGGCAGGAGAGATCGAAGAAGCAATCACGTTTGCCGAAGAAAGCCCGTATCCGGAGGTGTCCATTCTGACGGAAGATGTCTATGCATAAAGGAGTGAAGAAGATGAAAAATATGACATATGCAGAGGCGCTGAAAAGTGCCATAAAAAGCGAAATGCTGAAGGATTCGAAGGTATTCATGGCAGGAGAGGATATCTCAGTCATGGGCGGTTCTTTTGGCGTGAGTGCCGGACTGTTTGCCGAGTTTGGACCGGATCGGATCGTAAACTGTCCCATCAGTGAGACTGCGATCATCGGCATGGGTGTAGGATCTGCGGCTGCAGGAATGCGTCCCATCGTAGAATTGATGTATCTGGATTTTGCAGGGTGTGCCATGGACGAGATCATGAACCAGGCAGCGAAGATGCGGTATATGTTTGGGGGAAAATGCAGGCTTCCTCTGGTCATCCGGGCAGCAGGAGGTGCTACCGTCCGGGCAGCAGCACAGCACTCCCAGATGATCGAAGGGATGTTTACCCACATACCGGGACTCAAGGTCGTCTGTCCGTCAAATCCTGCTGATGCGAAGGGACTTCTTCTGGAAGCGATCGAGGATGATAATCCAGTGGTATTTATTGAACATAAAGCACTGTACCGCAAATAGGGAGCGGTTCCGGAAGAGATGGATAGGATTCATTTTGGCAACGCA
>CAMWMT010000263.1 GCA_947175375.1 uncultured Clostridiaceae bacterium
AGTTGTAGAGATGTTCTCGCTCTTGGGCATCCGGTAGTCCCGGTCGTTGTGAGTCTCTTCTGCCGGCTTCTCCAGAAGCGCTTTCATACTGAGAGAAAGTTTTCCGTCTTTGATGGCAATGACTTTGACCTTTACAGTCTCACCCTCTTTCAGAACCTTCGCAGGAGTGGTCACCCGTTTATCTGAGATCTGAGATACGTGTACAAGGCCAGACAGACCATTTTCAAGACGGACAAAAGCGCCATAGTCTTTCAAGGTCTCTACCGTTCCTTCCATCACATCCCCTACGTTGGTCTGCTCCATAGCAGCCTGGCGTTCCTGTGCAGCTTTGGCACGGGCTTCTTCCCTTAATAGTTCTCTTGCGGAGAGAACGAGGCGTTTTTTATCCGGGTCAGCGGTAATGACACGGACTTTGATCTTTTTGTGCAGCCACTCGTTCAGATCCTCTACATGCTCCAGGGACAGACGTGATGCGGGAATGAAGCCACGGACTCCTTCCACGTATGCAATGACTCCGGCATTGACGACACCGCCGATCTTTACGGTCAGAACCGTCTTTTCCTTCATATATTCTGTCAGGGTCGCCCATACAGGATCCATCTCCTCGGAATCTTTAGCAGCCTTATCAGCCGCTTCGTAAGAAGCTTCCAGCTCTTCGGACAGATCTGCCATTGTCGTAGTTTCCTCCTTATTTTCTTCCAGCTTTTCTTCCATTTTTTCTTCCATGTTGAAAATCTCCTCAATCTATATTTTTGCCGCTTCTTCTATTATAGAGGGTAATGCCAGGAAAAGCAAATCATTTTTGTGAAAATCTTTACAGTTCTTGTTCCAGAGCCAGTTTTTTGAACACATCGCCGCGTTCTTCGAAATTTTTAAAGATTCCGTAGCTTGCAGCAGCCGGGGATAGAACGCAGGCGGCTCCGGGGGCCGTGAGTGTCCGGGCAGCGGCAACCGCCTCTTCCAGAGTATCCACAAGTACCAGGCGTTCCGGTGAAGAAAAGTCCGGATAGTTCTGACGGATCTCATCATAGATGCGTTTTCCAGTGTCGGACATCAGGATGATATGAGGGATGGGATGATCAGACAGCCAAGTGATCAGATCATCATACTCAATTCCCCGGTCCATGCCGCCGATCAGGACAGACCCTACATCAGGGACACTTTTCAGTGCCTGTATGGTAGTGTCGCCGATGGTGGAGATGGAGTCATCATAGTAACGGACATGCGCACGCTCTCCGATAAAATACAGACGGTGCGGAAGTGGTTCATAGCTTTTCAGTGCGGATTCGAATTCTTCATCTGACAGTCCGAGCATACGGCAGATCGCATAATCAAAGGCTATATCAATATGGTTATGGTGTCCGAGCAGATGAATGTCCTGTACGGGAATCTGAAAGTCATTCTGTTCAAAACGGATGCGGGAACCGTCCAGCCGGATATCCGCAGTGGCGCAGTGATCCGAGACGGTATAGATACGGGACTGGCAGGTGCCCTCTTTCGGTAAGACGGACAGATCGCACACCAGCAGATCTTCCGGTCTCTGATGCAGATAGATCTGCTGTTTGGCATGGATGTACCGTTCCATGGTGCCATAATGATCCAGATGTTCTTCATGGATATTGAGAAGGACTGCTATATGCGGAGATACATGAATATATTCCAGCTGATGGCAGGAGAGTTCGCAGACGATCTTCGTCCCGGCGTGGATCTCCTCTAGGATATCAAAAGCAGGAATCCCGATGTTGCCCGCAAGAACAGCATCCCGTCCGTTTTCTTTTAAGATATGATAGAGCATGGTAGTGACGGTGCTCTTTCCCTTGGTGCCTGTAATACCGATGATCTGTTCCCGATAGGCAGTAAGAAATACCTCCATCTGGGAAGTAAACCGGCAGCTGTATTCTGACGGGTCTCTGGGGAGAACGATTCCGGGACTTTTGAAGACCAGATCATAGTCATCCAGATGATCCATATAAGCCGGACCAGACAGAACGTGTACAGACGGGTCTTCCGGGGAGACCTCTGACTGGTCTGCAATCGTAAGCGACGCAGAAGCATTAGTCTGAAGAAGGCGGTGAAGGGTAGATTTCCCTTCCCGTCCGTAACCCAGAATAAGGACTTTTTTATCAGTGACAAGCTCTTTCAGGATATTTAACAAGGCAGTTTTCCTCCATAACATTCTTTTGACAGCAGATACAGAAATTCTTCCGGCAGCAGATGCGCGGCGTCATAATATTCGTCATAAGCATGACGATCTGAAAAAGAGGCTTCGTATATCGGCTGTTTCAGATACCAGGAGAACAGGAAGGGAAGGGGCTCTCCCTCTTTCTGCATGCGTTCTATCGTCAGACAGATGGCAGCATTGACTTCGCTTCGGCTGCCTACGCATTCAAACGGTTTCTCCTCTTGTATCCCGGTCAGCTTCTCAAAATCAGCCTTCATATCCGGATCGTCTGTCAGGTCCGTTCCGAAGATCTCCACAAGCCTTCCATGGCTTAAGAAAGGAGATAGGATCAGAAAGACAAACAGGCATTTGGGGCAGTGCCCGCACCAGATATCCTGCTTACTGCCCACGTTGCAGCTTCGGAAAATATCATGATAGGCAGTGGCGCCTGCAAAGTATTTCGCAATCTGGAATTCGGAAAGCGGCCTCAGCATGCTGAAATAATGGATACCGCTGCCGATGAATTCCTTTTCATAATTGTGAAAATCTAATTCAAATTTGAAACTTTTGGAATACTGGTGGTTGACCATGCTGCCTGCCACTGTACTTTCGTTGGCACTGGACTCATTGGATAGTGCAACATAGCGAAGTCCATGGAGATAAGCAGCGATCAGGGAGGAAAAGGCTACCAGCGCAGAAAACGGGGTATGCCCGTTCAGATATCCTTCTTTATTCAGCGCCAGCATGCGTGAATCCAGAGTCCTCCTGATATGGACACTGTCTGATTCCTGTATTCCGGCTGCTTCTACTGTTTTTAAAGTGGCTCCTCTGGGATTGATGATATAGGTTTTTAGAGGATGACCGGTTTTTTTCAGCATTTCGATCGTGCAGGCAGAATCCTTTCCGCCTCCTACCGGGATCAGGCAACCGTTTCTGGCAGAAGAAGGTATGTTGCGGCCAGCCAGCTCCTGTCCGTCACTGACAAGTTCCATAAAATCATCCGAATTTGTTGTAATACCATTTGTATAGAAAAATTCTCCCAGTCCTAGATAGTAGAGTTCTTTCCACCACTGGATCTGTGCCTGAGTCAGAGGACCTGCAGAAACAATCACTTTCGGTGGGCAGGCAATCTTCCAGTAGCTGATAAGCTCTACCATTCCGAGCCCGAACAGCATGGACTGCAGAGTACGGTTATCCGACAATTCTCCAGAGAAAGAGGAGCTTTTTGGAAAGATCCAGGACGGCTCGAAGACAGACAGGCCGGGTATCTCAAAATGATAGGTCACTTTAAGCTCCGTCGGCATGTCAGAGACCGTATAAGATTTGTAGAGAAAAACAGGGTACGCCTTTCGGCAGAATTCATAAGTTTTCATATAAAAACTCCTTTGGCAGAATATTCGTCAGACCCTATTCTACCACAGGAGTCAATAATTGGAAAGGAATCAGTAGATTTTTTTCGCATGTACGACGAAACGCCGGGTTCCGTTTTTGGTACAGGTAGACAGTGTGATGACAGAATCTTCAATACCGACATCTACTCCTGTGTCATACAGGGAGGCAGATTCCAGGGATTCCAAAAATGCAGCATAGACCTCGTCGTGTTGATAACCGATCGTGTAACAGTTATCCGAGGTGGAAGCTTCATGACAGGAGAAGATCTGATAGCAGTGCGAACCGTCTGACAGATCTATGTAAACATACGGATGGGCTGTCAGGTAGCTTTTGGAGCTGTATTCTTTCAGTCCGGCAAACATGGAACCATTCTTCATATTGTGTCCATAGATGATGGTATGCAGATCATCGAAATCCACATGGTTTTTGGATTCCAGAAAAATACTTCCGGATTTGCTGTCTTCCTTTCGGAAGGTATGCTTCAGATAGTACAGATTATCTTCTCCATGTACCATCGGATAATTGATGATGGTATCTGGTATCTCGATCCATCCAATCGCATCCGGATTGATCTCCTGAAGCGCGGCAAGGTCGATTCTTGACATGGGAAGTATCGGGGAAGCAGGTGCGTCTGCCTCTTCTTCGTCTGACTCATCTGAATCGGAAGCTGTAGCCATCTCTTCGGGTGCAACAGGTTCTTCCCGTACATACTGTCTCAGTTCCTCATATTCCTTATCGCTGGAGCGGTATCCTCCAAATATAGAAATAAGCTGATAGATACTGAAGCATAGCAGACAGACACAGAATCCCAGAAATACACCCTGAATCAGAAGTTTTGTCCGACGTCTGCGCCGTGCTTCCTGTGCGCGTCGTCGGTTTCGGGAAGAGATACGATCACCCCGATGCGACGGAGCCGTCGTCTTTTGCTTGTTATTTTTTTGCGCTGCGTTACCGGCAGTGGTATTTTTACCGGCTTTATTACGTTCGTTCATATAACATCACCATTATTATTTTACCAGAACTCCGCTAGAAATGCCAGTAGAAATCCAGATAATTTAGGGTTGTTTCACGAAGGCTTCATAAGTTGTTTTTCAGAATACAATGTAAAAT
>CAMWMT010000264.1 GCA_947175375.1 uncultured Clostridiaceae bacterium
ACTACAAAGCATATCAATCATCGCCTCTTCTATTTCATCTGGTCCAGAGATAACATGCACAGCTCTGACTTCTTCTACTGCATAACCGCTGCGTTCTATCAGTCTTCCAATCTCTGTTCCTGTATACATCTTCACATGTGTCCTGTCCAGTATTCCGGAATCACTATACGGGAACACATCGTACCGCAGCAATGGGAGGATCACAGAATAATGTTTCATATTCGGCATACTGACAAGTATATATCCTCCCCTTTTCAGATGTTTCCAGAGTCTTTTCAGAACATTTTCCGGCGCCATCAGATGCTCCAACACATCCCCCATGATAATATAATCAAAAAACTCTTCCTCCCATGGAAAATCTCCCTGTTCCACATCACAGCACCAGACGTTTCCCATATAGGAAGCAATCTGAGCCACTTCCGGAACCAGCTCTACTCCATAGGTTTCTGCATTCGGATACATACCTTTTATATATCCCATCAGTGCGCCGAGGCCGCAGCCAATCTCCAAAGTGCGCAATGGTTTCTCTTTTGGTTCCACAATAAACTGAGGCAGATCCCTTCTTGCACCCAGATAATATTCCATCTTAAAGCCCCACTTTTCATTCAGCTTCTGACGGTTTTTCTGCAAGACATATCTTTCCGCCCTGTTTTCTCCCAACGGCAGGCTTCCAAAATGTACGCAAAAACTGTTCCTGCACAGAACATTCCGATACCCTGCCGTTACTACTCTTAATCCATAATCTTCATCCTCTACTCTGTCCGGATAAAACCGCTCATCCAGCAATCCCACCCGTTCCACTACCGATCTTTTTATCAGAAGAGCAAGATCGGAACAGAAAATTCTGGATTCATAAGGATATTTCATCGGGATATTCGCCTGTACAGCAAAAGAAAACAGATCTGACACGCCATCTACCCCATCTGCCTTTTGGTCATCCCATATTGATTTTATCTCACAGCCGGCTGTGCCGTTTTCTTCCCTGTCATATAGCCCCATCCGCAACCAGAACAATGTGTTTGCAGCCAATGCAACACCATTATTCAGCAAAAAAATATCTGCCCCTGCTGAACTCGCTTCAATCCCCTGGTTGCAGCCTGCAGGATAACCTCTGTTTTTTTCATTTTGCACAAGAATGATATCAGGCTGTTCTTTTAACCACCCTGTACTGCCATCTCTGGAACCATGATCAACCACGATGATCTCTCTGGCACTCTCCGGAGTGGTCATACGAATACTTTTAATACATACTTTTGTATGTTCCAGTTCATTATATGACTGAATAATGATTGCCGATCTACCCACAGATATTTTATATTCCACCAGCATCTGGCGCAGCAATTGTTCGAGTATACTTCTGTCCTCTGGTTCACTACAGTTGAACAGTGCATTTTCATAGCAAAGCCAAGACTGGTTCGGATTCTCCGGAAGATAATAATCCCCCAGCATGACGAAAAGTTCATAATTCCTGCAGTTATATTTCAGACCTCTTTGTACAGCTTCCCATACCCGTACCCTGTCACCATAGTGTTCTCCGATCCCTGCATCCAAAATTGCAATGACATCATCATAGTGACCTGATTCTTCCAGATAGTTTTGAAGGAAATTTTCTGCACTTTCGTAATCTCCTTTTATCATTGCACTCTGAATCTCTCTTTTCCTTACATCCGGTTCTGTTACAGCAGATGACGCTTTTTCTCTCATACTTTCCATTTCAACATTTACCGTTCCTTTCCCGCATTATAACCTGCCGTCATGGAAGGCACCTTCTGTATGCTTACGGTATGTACAGTCTGTCCAGATAGTACCTGCATTCGGCATATTTTCATTCATTATATCCGTCTATTGTTCATTCGAACTCTTTTGTTTTCTCACTTTATCAGATCTGTAGACAATATATGAAGAAATTGTCTCGCACGGTTTAACCAAAGATGTTCCTTACAGGCTCTCAAATACCCGTTTTGCGCAATGGATTCCTGGCGTTTCGGATTTTCCAATATATCACGAACGATGGATGGCAGCGAGTTTATCTCTTCCAGATTGAAATAAATCAGCTCTTCACCATTTCGAAAATTTTCCTCCAATGCTGTACTCTTATCAGACAGAATTACAGATCGGCACAGCAGAGCGTTCGCTATACGTTCTGTAAATCCATCCTTATGTCCTGTCATAATATTCAATGATATTCGGGACTGCTGCATAACCAACAGGCTTTCCTGAGGAGATACCGACGGATGTCTGAACAGGCATGGATGTTCAGAAAAAGGAGCATCCGCCCAGCTTTCTCCATATACATGCAGTTCAAATCCGGCATTCAGAAGAGTGCTGATGACTTTCTCCCTGTAATAGCATAGAAGACAGGCATTTACGTCTCTTAATCGAAAAAATAGATCCGGAAAGTCTGTACCTTCCTCCAGGAGATAGTCATCTAACACGCTTTCCAACACCTTTTCTGCCGGCAGATCAGTATTTCGTTTCATCCCTGTCAGATATCTTAATGCCAAAGAACGCAGCTTGTGAGGATAGAATTTTATTGTACAAAAAAAGGCCCGATAATCGTGATAGGAACCAACGAAGGAAATATCATAGATTTTCGAAACATCTCTCTCTTCAGGAAGCATACCGGCAGGAGCGAAATGGAATACATCTGTTATGCTTTTATAATATCTTTTCGTAAATTCCATATAGTTCCTGTCATGTACGAGCAGATAAAAATCGCGGGGTACTGAAGATGCCAGAGGAGGCAAATAACCCGGATGATCAAGAATCATATTGAATTTAGGACCCAAAAAAAGATCATGAAAATTAACATGATTATCTGTCAGCAGGTGAAACATACGTGTCTGAATACCTACGATGGCCTTAAAACGCTGGCCAAAATACCCGGCTAATGTATGCAACTTCTCCTGCTCCGGATCAAAGATAATTACCTTCTGATGATATGCAGTAAGAGCCTTTGCCAATTCCTCGGCAAAAACATTCAGTACATTATACGCAATCGGACTGCCTTTATAGATCAATATAGGACAAGTATCATCATGTATCCTATAGTATTCCGGAGAATGAGAGATCATCTTTTCAAGCCATTCAACAGCCATGTCAGGATCAGGCAGACAAGAAGCATATGATAACAAAGCATCCAGCACTAAGGTAAAATCTCCTGAAGCCTGGAGTTCCTGACAATATCTGCCTGCAACATAACAATCGGTACGAAAATCCTCCCAGTCAGGACTGACATTTTCCTCAGAAATATCCGAACACGCATTGCCCACACCGACAACTTTCAGCGGATATTTTTGAACAGCCCGCAACAAAAATTCATAATCCTGTTTCGCAATAAGCTTCGAATTCCTGCCTCCAACTTCTGCATAGACAATATCCGAGAATAACAACTCTCCTTTTGCCCAGTTGTCATTAAGCAAAAGCTGCATAAAAGAAACTGTATGTTCTGTGCCTTCCGGCAGGTAATTAGAATAACAGATGATTTCCTGCATATTAAATCTCCATTTATCCTGATTCTTACAAACAAAAATTATAACACAAATGTAGAAACAAGTCACTATATTATACTTACCATAATCTCAACCTGCATTCCAGTATCAATTGTGCCGCTGACATACCGGGAGTCCAGAAACGCAGCTCGCGCGCCCATTCTCTTTGTCCGGCTCACACCCAGCGGACCAATTTGTTCATCACAGGCAAACGCCGCCGGTTATTCCATACAGATCATATTAGATGTACCGCTAATCGCTTTTTGACGCTTTAAGAACATACTGATAAGCCAAAAACGAATCTCTGGCTGGTATATCCATCAAAGAATTCAGTGCATCAATAATCGCATCTTCCTTTTCATTCGGTTTTCCAACTACTGTATAACCCAATTCTTCAATCTTGTAACCACTGCGGATCATTAATCTTTGAATTTCTAATCCAGTATACATCTTTACATGTGTCCTGTCGAGAATCCCCGCATCGCTGTATGTAAATTCATCCCGCCACAGCAGAGGAAGCAGCACCGAATAGTGTTTTACATTCGGCATGCTGACGATCATATGTCCATCTGCCTTCAGATACCTCCGAAGTTTTATCAACAGGTTATCAGGTATCATCAGATGTTCCAGTACATCCCCCATAATAATATAGTCAAAGAACTCTTCTATCCATGGAAAATCTATCTTCTCCACATCCCCACATAAAACTGTACCTATACAGGAAGCAATCCTGGCCACTTCAGGAATCAGTTCTACTCCATATACTTCTGCATTGGGATAAATACTCTTTACCTGCGCCATCAAAGCGCCACAGCCGCAGCCTATATCTAACAGATGTATCGGTTTTTCTACTGGTTCATTAATCAGACTTGTTAATTCTTGCCGTGAATACGTATAGTATCCTACCTCGAATCCCCATTTTTCTTTCAACTTCTGTGTGTTATTTCTCAGAATTGCCGCATATTTCTCTCGATTTTTGCCAAAAGACTTACCTCCAAAGTGTAAAATAAAACTGTTTTTACATAAAATATTGCGATAACCGGATGTTAAGATCCGAAGTGCATAGTCTAGGTCTTCACAATTACCAGGTGAAAAACGTTCATCCTGCACTAGTCAACAAAAACTGGACACAAATTTTAAATTTTCTTACAGCAAAGAT
>CAMWMT010000265.1 GCA_947175375.1 uncultured Clostridiaceae bacterium
GCTCTATCGTATTTCTGATCCGGTTTTTGACAATCGAACTCTCAAAAGGCCTGCGGATAAAATCCGACACCCCAAGTTCCAGGCACTGGTTTTCAACCGCCGTCGTCGGCTCACAGCTTATGACAAGTACCGGAATTTTCTGAAACCATCCGTTTTCCTTCATGGCAGCAATCACTGCAAGGCCATCCATCTTTGGCATATGAAGATCCAGCAGAATCGCTGCTACCTCTTCGCCAAAAGCCTGCAGCTTCTGCATCGCCTGTTCCCCGTCCTCGGCCATCTTGACTTCGTACTCATCCTTCAATATCTCATACAGCAATTCACGATTCAGTTCCGCATCATCCACCACAAGTATCTTTCGCATATCCATCTCCGGTTCTTCCTGTATACTTTATTAAACATTAGTAGTTTGATAAATATATCGGACAAAAGGTCATTTTGTTAAAATGTTATGTAAAAATGTCTCAATTTCCAGTTTTTATGTGTCTGATTCAGTAAAAGAATGTCGACAATAAAATCGGATGCAGAATCCTCTGATCTGTGATAAACTATAATGAAAAATCAGTTTTGGGTATTTCAGAAAGGAGCCTTTATGCCTGTAATCTGTACCATTGCCGGAGTTCTCTGTTTTATTTATTTTATACTGCTTCTTATATATAGTGGTTTTACTACCGTGTTCTACCTCATATGGCTCTTGATGTCTGTGGGATTTTTGCTGATCGGATGGCTGTTCCGAATCCGGTTTTTTCAGAACCTTCCGTTTACTGTACGGATGGGGATGATTCTGTTCCTCACCGTCTGCCTTGCCTTTTTCCTTAGCGTGGAAGGCATGATCCTGAAAGGTGCCCTTACCATGCCAAAGGAACCTCAGGACTATGTCATCGTTCTGGGTGCCCATGTACGTTCGACAGGGCCCAGCCGTGCACTGGCTCTGAGACTCGACAAAGCATATGAATATGCTTCTGAACATCCGGATACCATAATTATCGTCTCCGGCGGCCAGGGTAGTAACGAACCCTGCACGGAAAGTTCTGCCATGAAACAATATCTGGTGGAAAAGGGAATCCCCGAAGAACGGATTGTGGAGGAAGAAAAGTCCACAAATACTCGTGAAAACCTGATTTTCTCCAAAGAGTTGATACCAGAGAATGTCTCTGTAGGCATCATCAGTAATGGCTTCCACATCTGCCGCGCCCTACATCTGGCGGAATCGCTGGGCTACCAGAATGTGAATGGCATTCCGGCCAAAAGCGACCTTGCCACCCAGCCCACGAACCTGCTGCGAGAATTTTTCGCTGTGGTGAAGGATTTCTGGATTATCCGGTGATATTTCTTATTTATTTGTTGTATTCTAATTCTCCTATAGTATGTAATTTATTGACTTTTCATCATTTTTATGATATATTCTCTATAGTCACCCGTACATAACATATCATGCGGTCATACAAAAGGAGGTTCTTATGACAGACAGCGAAAAACTTGATCTGCTTTTAGCAGAGATACGGGGTACGAAAGAAGAAATACAGAGTATGAAAGGCGACATGCAGAGCATGAAAGCCGACATGCACAGTATGAAAAACAACATCCAGGAACTGAAAGAAGATGTCACAACATTAAAAGAGGATGTTCAGATCCTCAAAGAAGACACCAGGATTCTCAAGGAGGATGTTCAAATCCTCAAAAAAGAGGTCAAAATCCTCAAAAAGGAAGTCCGGATACTTAAGGAAGATGTTCAGGTACTAAGAAAAGACATGCAGAATGTGAAAGCAGATATCCTCAACATGAAGGTGGAAATGCGGGACATCAAAGCAGACATCAAAACACTAAAGAAAAGAGTGGCCAATATTGAATTTCATCTTGAAAACAGCACGGATCGAAATATCCGGCTGCTGGCTGAAAATTTTATTGACCTTATAGATAAACTCAATGAAGCGATTCCTGCTGCTGACAAAAGCCGGGTCTACGAAGTAAAAGTGACTTACTTTATCGAAGAAGTTAACAAGCTCGCAGAAGAGGTCGCAAAGATAAAGGATAAGATTGCCTAACAGAAGGCATATTGTTATACCATTCGCATAAAGGCTGTACAAGGGATTGTCGAAAAACTCAGCCCTGGCTGTATGATAAGCAGCGCTGTGTGGATTGGAACGGACAGTGAGTCGGCTTTGTCCGTCTCAAACGGACGTCTAAATCCGATTGAGGCGGACAAAGCCGATTCACTGTCCGATACATTCCATACGAGCGCTTATCATACAGCCAGGGCGGCACTTCCCGACAGCCCCTTCTCGTCTCTACAGAAACATCAGCCGGTTCTCCGCCTGCAGCAGATATTCATTCTCTGCCTCATGGAACGCCCCGTTGGCAAGCTCTGCTAGCTTCGGGTCAATGGGCATCCTGCCAAGCACCGGGATATCCAGTTCTTCTGACAAAGCGTCGATTCCACTCTCCCCGAAAATCTTATATTCCTTTCCGCAGTCCGGACAGACCACATAGCTGTAATTTTCTACCAGACCAAGGACCGGAATATTCATACTGTTTGCCATATTCAGCGCCTTCTTTACGATCAGCCGCACCAGATCCTGCGGAGATGTTACCACAAGAATACCTTCCACCGGAATGGACTGGAAGACTGTCAGAGGCACATCACCGGTTCCCGGCGGCATGTCTACAAACAGATAATCAATATCTCCCCATGCCACATCTGTCCAGAACTGCTTGACCATACCTGCAAGGATCGGGCCTCTCCACAGCACTGGAGCCTCTTCATCCGGAAGAAGCAGATTGATGGACATGACACGAATCCCATTTTTCGTAAAGATCGGCTGAATACACTCTCCTACTGCCTGTGCCGGTCCATGCACGCCATACATCTTTGGAACAGACGGACCCGTTATATCCGCGTCCAGAATTCCTACGCTGTATCCCTGTGCAGCCATCAGATTTGCCAGGGATGCAGTGACAAGGGACTTTCCTACTCCGCCCTTTCCGCTGACAATCCCTATGACATGTTTGATGTTGGAAAATGCATTCTGCTCTTCCAGCATATTCTGTGGTGCCTGCTGCTTACTGGGGCATCCTTCACAACTTTCTTTTGTGCAGCCTGTATTGCTGCATTCTCTTTCTGCCATTTGCAAAAACCTCTCTTTTCTTTTTCTTACGTCATGGTGACATCACCTGAGACGATTACACTCAAATCTCTCCATCATGGACAGACAATTCAGAATCTCGTCGTACTTATCTTCCGTACTTTTTTCTTCCACCACCAGATCCAAAGATATGGCAATGCTGTTCAGAAGATTATCGTCCATCTGATTCCTTCCAAAGATCATGATATGCATCTTGTCCTCCAGCGTATCCGCATCCAGGAATTCCAGCAGGAGAGGATTTACGGTTCCCTCTTCCTCTGTTCTTTCGGAGTCTGACATCTGTGCACCATTCTCTTCTGTCTTTCCATGGACTGGTGTCTGTGCATCCTCTTCCTGATGTTCTGCTCTCCTACTTTCCGTGTTGCAGCTTTCCGCCTGTCCATCTGCCAGCTCTACCAGCTCAAAACGGTATCGCTGGGCCACCTCGGGGTATTTCTCATGATCCACCTCACTCACAAACATCTCATAAGGCCTCACATAGACTCGATAATCCCCATAAAGTGCCTGATAGACTACCATGCGTTCTCCGGTCTCTGAATGTTCTGCTACCGCCACGATCTGATACAGGCGGTCTTTAAAATGTCTGTAAAACTGTCCTTGACGAACCTCTTGCATACTGATTCACTCCCTTACCTCACATATTATATCACGCTTTTCTCTTCTATGCCATGAAATCAGAAAAAATGTTCCGATAAATATATCGAACAGATTTTCGATATATTTCATTGAAAATCCTCTGCTGACATGTTAAACTGTATTTGTAAAACATACGAAATGGAATCATGAACAAAATTTTGACTGCAAAGGGGGATCCTGTTATGGGACTACGTTTTAGAAAAAGCATCACTCTTCTGCCCGGAGTAAAACTGAATATTGGCAAGAGCAGCGTGGGCGTAAGCCTTGGAGGAAAATACGGCGGATTATCACTGAATTCCAAAACCGGCGCACAGGCAAGGGCTTCTCTGCCCGGCACCGGACTGTCCTACACTAAAAAGCTGGGAGGAAAGAAAAAGAAATCCAGTGAAAAGAAAAAAGAACTGGAACGCCAGTTAAAAGAAAACGAACATCTGGAAGAAACAAAAAGGGACGAGCTCCTCGTACAGGAATATGAGGCCTATATTGATGCCATCCGCCGTGTTCATATTGATTGTGAAGACCCCATCGAATGGACCCGTATCACTGTAGATGATTACTGTGACGTCATTCAGGAAGCCAATCCCTTCGAAGACCTTCTGGAATATGGAAGCGGCTTTGAGTTTGGAACCGATGACCCGGAGCTAATGGAAATTGAATTTCAGGTAAAATCTGATACGGTCGTCCCGCAGAATTCCCGTGCTCTCACCAAAACCGGAAAGCTTACGGAAAAGCCACTGACAAAGACCGCTTATTATGACATCACTCAGGATTATGTCTGCAGTTGCGCCATCCGACTTGCCCGTGAGATCTTCGCTCTTCTTCCGGTAAATACAGTGATCGTGCATGCAGATGATACAATAC
>CAMWMT010000266.1 GCA_947175375.1 uncultured Clostridiaceae bacterium
GCATGAGGATATTGGCAAACGTGTTGGCGTTTCTGGCGCTGTCAAACAGTTCATCATTCAGCTGATAGAATTTTTCTCTGGATTCCTCCTCATGGCAAAAGACCTTGACCACCTTCTGACCTTCCATCATTTCTTCGATATAGCCATTCAGGACACCAAGCGATTTCTGCTGTTTTAAGAAATACATTCCACTCTTTCCGCCGATGAGCCGAACCACTCTTACCATGACCACCACCATGAAAACGATCAAAACCGTCAATGGTACACTCAAAACCAGCATGGAAATAAAGGTACTGACAATAGTGATAGACGAACTGAGCATATGAGGAATACTCTGGCTGATCATCTGGCGCAGGGTATCTGTATCATTGGTGTAGCAGCTCATGATATCTCCATGGGCATGGGTATCAAAATATTTGATAGGCAGACGCTCCATATGGGTGAACATCTCATCCCGGATTGTTTTCAGGGTACCCTGTGTTACAAGGATCATCAGTCTCGCATAGAGGAAAGTCGCCAGTGTACCTGTATAATAGATGCAGGCCATCACTGCCAGAGCATGAAGCAGAGGCGTAAAGCTGGGATTCTTCGCTCCCAGAAACGGCAGGATATAGTCGTCGATCAGCCTCTGAAGAAACAGATTTCCCATGACCGCCGTCAGAGAACTGACTGCGATACAGACCGCCACCACGATGCAGTGGATTTTATAATCTTTCCAGATATATGCCAGCAGACGTTTTAAAGTCTTTCCCGGATTGCGGCTCCCGGGTCCGCCATGCATCATCCCGCGAGGACCTGGTCCTCTTACCGTCCTTGGATTACTCATCTGTATCCGCTCCTTTCTGCTGCAATTCATAGATATCACGATAGATATCATTGTCCTTCAACAATTCTTCGTGCGTTCCAAATCCCACAACCATTCCCTGATCCAGCACCATGATCCGGTCCGCATCCTGTACAGAAGAGATCCTCTGAGCAATGATCAGTTTCGTCGTATCCGGAATCTCCTCCGCAAATGCCTTTCGGATAAGAGAATCGGTCTTCGTATCCACTGCACTGGTGGAATCATCCAGAATCAGGATCTTCGGCTTCTTCAGAAGCGCCCTGGCGATACAGAGCCGTTGCTTCTGTCCGCCGGACACATTGGTCCCGCCCTGTTCGATATAAGTATGATAGCCTTCCGGCATCTTTTCAATAAATTCATGAGCCTGAGCCAGCTCACAGGCATGACGACACTCTTCCTCCGTTGCCTCCTTGTCACCCCATCTTAAATTCTCCAGGATCGTCCCGGAGAACAGAACATTTTTCTGCAGAACCATGGATACCGCATTACGAAGGGTCTCCAGACGATATTCCTTCACATTGTGCCCGCCCACGCTCACCGAGCCTTCCAGCACATCATAGAGCCTTGGGATCAGCTGCACCAGTGTGGATTTTGAACTACCGGTGCCGCCGATGATACCGATGGTCTCTCCGGAATGGATCGTGAGGTTAATATCCCGAAGCACACATTTCTCCTTATCATCACTGTAGGAAAAATTCACATGGTCAAACCGGATGGAGCCGTCTTTCACCTCCAGAACCGAATGCTTCGGATCGGTCAGTGTACTCTTCTCATCCAGCACTTCCACGATACGTTCCGCCGAGGAACGCGCCATGGTGGTCATAACAAAGATCATGGAGATCATCATCAGGCTCATAAGGATCTGCATGGTATAGGTAAAGAGGCTCATGAGCTGCCCGGTCGTCATAGTCCCGTCCACCACGATCAGCTTCGCCCCGAACCAGGACACCAGCATGATACAGGTATAGACCGTGAACTGCATGACCGGCTGGTTCATGACTACCAGCTTCTCCGCACTGATGCTCAAATCTTTCAGGTTCTTCGTCGCTCCGCGGAATTTTTCCTTCTCATAATCCTCCCGGACAAAAGCTTTCACCACCCGGATCCCGGTCAGGTTCTCCTGCACGCTGGCGTTGAGCCTGTCATATCCCTTGAACATCTGGTCAAAGATCGGAAAGGACCTGGTGATGATAAACGCCAACACACATCCCAGAAAGATCAAGGCTGCCAGGAAGATCAGAGACAGCCTGGGACTGATGGTCACGCACATGAACAGAGCCGAGATCATCATGATCGGCGCACGAACGAACATCCGGATAATCATCTGAAATGCATTCTGCACATTGGTCACGTCCGTGGTCATACGGGTCACCAGCCCTGCTGTGGAAAAATGATCGATATTCCGGAATGCAAAATCCTGGATATTATCATACATTGCTTTTCTTAAGTTCCGTCCAAATCCCATGGACGCCCTTGCCGCAAAGACACCTGACATGGCTCCTGCCAGAAGAGAGAGCATGGCTATTACCAGCATGAGCACTCCCATCTTTACTACATAGTTCATATTTCCTGCTTCCACGCCCCGATCGATGACCGCAGCCATCAGGACCGGCAGCAGCACTTCCAGAATGACTTCAAAGATCACGCTTACCGGGGCCATAATCGTATCTCTCTTAAATTCCCCGATATGTGCCGTTAATTTCTTAATCATAATCTGCCTCCTCAAGTCTTGTCTCTATCTTACGGATACAGGAAAACCAGATCCTGCGTTCTTCCTCACTGAGCGTCTGATTCACCATCTCCTCCAGACGGTCCAGACGACCTATCACCGTCTCCTGAACGGAGATTCCCTGCTCTGTCAGCACCAGCTCCTTTTTCCTGGCATCCCCGGGAACACCAATGCGCCGGACCAGCCCCTTCTTCTCCAGTATCTGAATCACGCTCGTGATCGAAGATTTCCGTATCTTAAATTCCTCCTCCAGCTCCCGCTGGAACACCTGCGTTCCGCACTGATCTTTGAAATATAGATATCCCAGCATCCGACTCTGGATGGAAGTAAGCCCAAGATCCGCCATCCGACTCTCGATCACCCGGTGCCAGATACGACTCAGATTCACGATCTCCCGCATGGGATAATCTTCTTTGCCCATCATCCATTCCTCCTTTCCTGTTCGTTAGAAGTCTAACCAATTATATGTTAGACTTCTAACTATGTCAAGTAGGAATCTGTGAAAAAATTGTGAACGAATATCCATAATATGACTGGCAGATTCTTTTTCTGGTCAAAAATAAGGAGAAGAGCTTTGTTCAGCCCTCCCCCTGTTTCAAAAGTTTATTCAACTTCTTATCAAATGTTCGTATTTCATACCCTTTCACCTCATGATAGGCATATAAAATACAATCCGGAAAATCGCATCAAGCATTACCATGTTTCTCAATTACCGCCTTCTCCCATGCTGACTTTTCCTGTTCCCACAGGTCAGGATTCGCATATTTTGACAAAGAACCTCTTGCAACCTTCTTTTTCTCTTCTTTTGGTATTTCTTTTATAAACTCATCCAATATCGTAATGATCAGTCGCTGATTCTTCTTTGCTTGCACTTCTTCCAATGGCTGAATTGTTTTTCCATCATAGTAACCCTTTAATGCCAGCATTTTAACACTCCTTTCTGTTCCATGTTGCTCTTTCATATATTATACCAGAAAAACATTTTATAACAACCTTTTCTGCTTTCGCAGCCTGTGCATCCGTTCCCGAAGCTCCGCCGCATCCGGAATCTCTGCCATGAACCGGAATCCCGGATTCCGTGCCGGCAACATCCTGGCCTTCTGAACCATACGCTCCTTTAACTGCTCCTGTCTCTCCTGAAGCTGAAGGATCTCTGCCTCCACTTTCTGTAGCAGCTGCTCCTTTGACTGCTCCGCATGTTCCCGCCGCTCTTTCATGCGCACTTCCACATCGGCTTTTGCGAAAGTAGCCGCCGCTTGCAGCACCCGTTTCTTTTCCGCTGCCCGCTGCTCAAGTTCCGCACAGAGCTGCTCCGCCTGGATCAGCATCGCACGCAGGTCCATCGCCTCGCGGAATGCGTTGCTGAAGTCATATACGATACAGACAGTGATCCCAAAGGTCAGTACCGACACCACTTCCTCATGCATCCAGAAGATAAACTGTTCCACCGGCTTATGCACCACATAGACCATCAGGAGACTTAAAAATCCCCAGGCAATAGTAGAGCTTAAGCAGATATGTCCCTTATACTGTATCTTCTGGTTGCTGTAGTCCCAGTACCGGACCTTGAACAGCCGGACCATGGCCTCACCGGTCACATATTCCAGTACCGTTGCGCCGAGAGCTCCCACTACATACACCAGTACTGGTGTCTCCTGAAACGGAAGCGTCAGCCACAGTACCAGGATCGCCCCGCTCCCATAGAGCGGAAGCCAGGGGCCTCTTAGGAACCCCCGGTTGGTCAGATGCCGGTCCTTCAATGACACATAGGTTGATTCAAAGCACCAGCCGAAGATGCAGTAAAAGTAGAAAAAGGACAGCCATTCCCGAAAATGGTAACTATACATTGATATCCGCCTTCATGCCTAAAAGCTCTTTATTCGACTCCAGAATCGGATTTACCACGTTCTTTAAAAATGCTTCCACCTGCACGGCGCTGCGCCCCACATACCGGGACGGCTCCATACATTCCTGAAGTTCTTCCATAGTCATGTTAAATGCCGGATCTGCAGCAATCAGCTCCAGCAGATTATTCTCTTTTCCTT
>CAMWMT010000267.1 GCA_947175375.1 uncultured Clostridiaceae bacterium
GTGTTAAATGAGAAGTATGCCAGTGAGATCGCAGAGCGGTGGAACACGAAGGATGCGAGATCCGGATACAAAGGATATGTGACACGGTTTGAAGTGGAGGATGGATATATCTCCGGATATGAGGTTCAGACCGTGGGAGATGTGTACCATCAGGAGTTCTGGATTCCGGCAGAGGAGCTTGCGGAATTTAACCGGCATATTGTGGGGAAGATTGAGATCGTAAAAGAATTCGGGGGACAGGGTAAATGAAGCAAAAGGCTTCTGGTAGGATAGCTGCCGCAGTCATTCTGCTCTGTACACTGATTATCGGAGGCTGCGCTGCCCGGCAGGAAGAAGAACCAGCAGTGGTTGTACAAGTAGAAGAGGAAAAGTATGAGGAAATCATAATACCGGTGGACTATCCGTTCTCTGCAGAGATGGAGGGATACAGACTTTCTCTCGTATCGGATACGGAGTCTCCGGATGTTTATGAAGTGCGTCTCTGTGATGAGATCGGTCAGATCGTGCAACAGTTTTCCTGTGGACAGTTAAAAGAGCCACTGGTATTTTGTGATGCGCTGACATCATGGAGGGATCTTGAAATCTTTTCGGGGGCAGAGGAAGAGGAGGAACAGACGGGAATGCTCTTTGTGTGGGACCAGGAAAATAACTGCTTTTTGGAAGAAGGCATAGAGATCCCGTGGTATAAAAATGAGAAGACAGACGAAGAATTTGCCTGGAGGGGACGTGGATTTCTGGTAAGCCGGGATACAGAGGCAAGAGAAGAACGCAGGATCTGTCAGATCGACCTGAACAGAAAAGAGACTGTGGAGCTTGGCAGATGGATATTTGACCGGACAGAGAACCGGTTGACGATCTGGAACAGTCTGGAGGATACAGCGATTTTCGAAGGCATCGTGGAGACGGACAGTGATGGAAGACTGAACAATGAGATGTATTTTTGGACACTTTTTCAGGAACAATTGTCATTTATCACCATCAGTGAGCCTGAACAGTCGGAGATCTTTACCTGGGTCTCCCGGCAGGAATCAGAGGATGATGAGGAACAGAACGGCTTTGAATATGTGCAGGAGCATGTATTTGGAAATAGAGGCGGTATGGAAAGCTATGCCAGCAAGCAGGATTTACTGGCGGATTTTGGCTTTGTAGATTGTGTGCCTTTTTATGAACTGTATGACCAGTTCGGGAATCTCCTTCTGGAACTGTACCTGGATGAGCAGAGCGGGATCGGATGCGGACTTCGTCATGTGATATATTTTGTCGATGACAGTACGAAGGCAGAGGAATTGTATGGATTTGCGTTTGATTCTGTAGAAGAAGCGGTGTGGGAAGAGCCAAAGATCTATATACAGGAATCTGTCTATGGAGGAAATGGCGCGGACAGTGTTGAAGATTTTAAGGAAGAACTGGAGTGTACAGACGATGGGAAGCCGGAGCATTATCGTTCCACTGGTATCATTGACTGGCTGGGAGATGAAGAGATACCGATTGCTCCTGCGAATATTTTGAGCATTGATTATATCTACCGGGAGGACGGTACACTGTATAAAAGAGACTACGTGCATAATCCTTACATTTTCGCAACCACTTCCTGCAGTCTAGACAGTTATTATGATGAGGCGGAGCGGCTGATCTATGAAAATGGGTATATCATGCATGGAGATTATGAGAATTATTACATTTACACAGATGAAGGACGGAAACCGGCGTACGGCCTTATGCTGGACAATAACCTGAACTACTGTATTCTGGTTTTGGTGAGATATGAATAGTGATCAATCTGTGTTAATGAGTTACTGAAGGGGCTGGTTTCAAGTTGCATCCGAGAGAAAAAACATTTATAATCATTCTATAGAGCTGAATCAGCGTAAGAAAAACGGGAAACCGAAATGGAAGGAGAAAAATAAAATGGCAATTACAGTAAATATCTATTATAGCGGCGAGAATGGGAATGCACGTAAATTTGCAGAAGAGATGACCTCGAGCGGAGTCGTCAGTGACATTCGCGCAGAAGATGGAAATCTTAGATATGAATATTTTTTCCCAATGGAAAATAAGGAAACGGTGCTTTTGATCGACAGCTGGAAAGATCAGGCTTCGATCGATGTTCATCATGCTTCGCCAATGATGGCTAAGATTACGGAGCTTCGGGAGAAATATGATTTACACATGAAAGTAGAACGGTATGTGTCTGATGAGACCGGCGTTCCGGAAACGGACAAAGCATTTATAAAGGAATAGAGAAGACAGGTGAAAGACAAACTGCTGATCGTGGATGACGACCGGGATCTTCTGAAAATGCTCCGGAATTATTTTGAGAGGAAGAGTTATGAGATCCTGACCGCGGAGAACGGTGTGGAAGCGCTGGAAAAAATGAACATGCAGCCGGATCTCATTCTTCTGGACATCAATATGCCCCGGATGGATGGGCTGGAGCTGTGCCGGCTGATTCGGGACAGGGTGTCCTGCCCGATCCTTTTTCTAACGGCAAAGACTGAGGAGGATGACCGGGTCAATGGACTGCTGTCGGGCGGCGACGACTATATCCTCAAGCCTTTCAGTCTGAAAGAGCTGGAGGCAAGGATCATCGCCCATCTGAAACGGGAAAGACGGGGCAGGGCAGAGGCGGAGTATCATTTCCAGGGAGAGCTTTTTATTGATTATGCGGCGAAGACCGTCCGGATCGGAGCAGAGCTGCTGGAACTGACCAGGACGGAATATGGAATCCTTGAATTTTTATCCATGAACCCGGGCGTCGTATTTGACCGGGAGCGAATCTATGAAAAAGTCTGCGGCTATGACGCGGAGGGGGACAGCCGGGTAGTAACGGAATTGGTCCGGAGAATCCGCAAGAAAATACAGAAGGTCACAGATACCGAATATATCGAGACAGTCTGGGGGATGGGATACCGATGGATAAGATAAGAAATCTGTCTGTAAGAAAAACAATCCTTCTGTATACGACGGTCAGTCTGCTCTGCAGTTTTCTGATGTCCGCATGGGTCGTTCATGCTTCCTGCCGGTTTCAGGAGAAGATCTGGTGGAAATACATGGATCAGGAGCAGTATTTTGTACTGGCGGAGCAGGGCGGGATGCCTTATATGGTCAATGCCCGCAGGCCGCCTTCCGGTATCATGACAGAGCAGGACCGGATTCTGTCCGAGATCTGTGATTTCCTGCAGACCTATACGGTGCTTCTACTGTCCGTTGCCGGAAGCTGCGGCGCGGTATTCCTTTTTTACAGACATAAGTTAAAGGTTCCGATCCGGGAACTGGAACGTGCGTCCAGAGAGATCGCCCGGAATAATCTGGATTTTCAGATCACATACGAGAGAAAAGACGAGATGGGGCATCTATGCCAGGAATATGAACGGATGCGGAAGCAGCTTGCGGAAAATAATCGGAAGCTGTGGAAAAATCTGGAGGATGAAAGAATGCTCCGGGCAGCCATTGCCCACGATATCCGTTCGCCCCTGTCTATCCTGAAGGGATACCATGAAATGTTGCTGGAAGATCTTGCAGATGGACATACGGACAGGGAATCGCTCACAGAGATGCTGACGGAAAGCGGAAAACAGTTGGAACGCATGGATCTTTTTGTGGAGATCATGCGGAAAATGAGTAGTCTGGAAAAGCGGGAGCTGCGGTCAGAAGAGATCACAGCAGAACGATTGCAGGGGGATATCCGGGCAGAACTTCGGATTCTGGAGCAGGAGTCTGGTCGGAAAATTGTCCTGCAGGTTCCGGCTTCTGAGGAAATATTTACAGGAGACAGGGAAGTGATCCTGGAAGTTCTGGAGAATCTGGTATCCAATGCGCTGCGCTATGCGAAAGAGGAAGTGGAGATCTTTCTGGAGGTGACAGCTTCCAGGCTGCAGATTCGTGTACAGGATGATGGGATTGGATTTTCGGAAAAACCAGAAGAAGTTACAAAGGCATTTCACCAGCAGAATGTGAAAGACAGCCTGAAGCATATGGGGATGGGAATGTATATCAGCCGGTTATACTGTGAAAAGCATGGAGGAAGGCTGTTATTGGAAAACCAAAAAGGAAGCGGGGCATCTGTTCTTGCAGTATTTTGCCGGATCGCGTAAGCGATCCGGTTTTTGTGCGCCTGTTTTGCAGCTGTTGTCTCTTTGTTGTTATTTGCCGTTTAGGATGGAGCCATCAAGGCATAGGAGGCGAAAAACCATGTTTGCGATTCTGAAAAGAGAAGTGAAAAACTATGTGAAGAGACCGCTGTTCTGGGCAGGCGTATTCCTGGTTCTGTTCGGGGTATACCAGTCGGTAGTCCCATGGCTGGATACCCGGTATCTGCTGCCGGGAGAACAGATCATAAATGACTATCCGGAGATAATTCATGAAGGAGAAGTCTATGAGGGGTATGTGCCGACAGCAATGGAAGAGAGACGTAAGCTTTGGGAGGAAGAGATACGGCAGGATCTGCGTCTGAATTTTCAGATGGATGCAGCGTCCGCAGAGGCGGTTTTGGAGGAAATGAAAGAGATGGATATCTTTGAGGCCTGCCGGTATCTGGAAGAGAACTATTCGTATTATAACGCATTGTATGTTTATCGGGGAACGGCTTATCATAAAGGAAC
>CAMWMT010000268.1 GCA_947175375.1 uncultured Clostridiaceae bacterium
GTGGGACCCCGGGCGGGGCTTAATATCCTGTCAGCGATCAGAGCGGATGATCTGCGGTTTGCCATACTGGCAGATGATGCGAAACGAATCGCGAAAGCGCCGGGAATCGGACCCAAGACGGCGAAGAAGATTATTCTGGAATTGAAAGATAAGCTGGATCTGGAAGAGGCTTTTGAAAAGAAACTCGCTTCTGGGCAGGCTGCACAGGATATGCCTGCAGTGTCTGCAAGCCAGGTCGTACAGGATGCGGTAGAGGCACTGGTCGCGCTGGGTTATGGAAGTACAGAGGCTCTGAAAGTGGTGCGTTCGGTGAAAGTAACAGAAGATATGGACGTGGAAGATATCCTGAAGGAAGCGCTGAAGAAGATGGCGTTCTAAGAGTGAAACATCATATGGAGTAAGGGAATACAGAATGGGCGATCGGAGAATCATTACAACGGATGCGGCAGAGGAGGATATCAGAATCGAGGGAAACCTGCGGCCGCAGAGCCTGGCGGAGTATATCGGCCAGGAGAAGGCAAAGAGTAATCTGAAAATATACATAGAGGCGGCGAAGTCCAGGGGAGAGCCTCTGGACCATGTGCTGTTTTATGGGCCTCCAGGGCTTGGAAAAACAACGCTGGCAGGGATCATCGCCAATGAGATGGGAACTCACATGAAAGTGACGAGCGGGCCCGCGATCGAGAAGCCGGGAGAGGTGGCAGCAGTCTTGAATAACCTGCAGGAGGGGGATGTGCTGTTTGTGGATGAGATCCATCGGCTGAACCGGCAGGTGGAAGAAGTACTGTATCCTGCCATGGAGGACTATGCGATCGACATTATGATTGGGAAAGGTGCTTCAGCAAGGAGCATCCGCCTGGATCTGCCCAAGTTCACACTGGTGGGGGCGACAACAAGAGCAGGGCTTTTAACAGCGCCGCTTCGGGACCGTTTTGGAGTCGTTCATCATCTGGAATATTATACAGTGGATGAACTGACAACGATCATACGGCGGTCGGCAGAAGTGCTGGATGTGGAGATTGACCGGGAAGGTGCGATAGAACTGGCACGCCGTTCCAGGGGAACACCACGGCTGGCGAACCGTCTGTTAAAAAGAGTCCGGGATTTTGCCCAGGTAAAATACGACGGTCGAATCACGCAGGAGGTGGCGGTATTTGCCCTTGATCTTCTGGAAGTGGACCGTCATGGGCTGGACCAGCTGGACCGGAAGATTCTTCGGACCATTATTGAGAAGTTTGCAGGAGGCCCTGTGGGCCTTGATACCCTTGCCGCCGCTTTGGGAGAGGATGGCGGAACACTGGAGGATGTCTATGAGCCATATTTGATACAAAATGGATTTTTAAACCGCACTTCCCGGGGAAGAGTGGCAACAGAACAGTCTTATGGTCATTTGGGGATTGCTTTCCCGGAATGAGTTGAGTATAATGTACATGTATAGGGTGAAGCACGTGAGCGGGATGGAGCGGAGTGGAACCGAGTTGTACTGCGGAGTAGGGTGAGACCGTGCGGAAGAGGGGTTTTTATGGCGAAGAAAAATACAGCGGAAGTACTGATCAACAGTAAAGTATATACGATCAGCGGATATGAAAGTACTGCATATCTGCACAAGGTCGCTTCTTTCCTTAATGATCTGGAGGAAGACATATCCAGAATGGAAAATTACAATATGCTTTCTGCAGATGAAAAACAGCTTCTTAAGAACATGAATCTGGCAGATGTGTATTTTAAGGCAAATGACGCTAAGGAGGAGCTGGAACGTCAGGTGGAGGATAAGGATAAGGAGATCTACAGCCTGAAGCATGATCTCATTGATGCGAGGATGGAGAAGGATCAGCTTCTTCAGCAGATCGAGGAGCTGAAGACGCAGCTTGCAGAAGAGCAGAGGCGACAGAACCGCCATATCCGTATGGCAAAGTCCGCAGAGAATCGAAAGCTTTACAAGCCGGAACAGAGACTTTAACACCAGATAGGGAACAAATATTTATGGCTATTGCATAATAGTGGGGTTGTCGGAAAATGCGATTCCGGCTGTATGGTAAGCGCTCGTATGGAGTGTATCGGACACTGAATCGGCTTTGTCCGTCCCAATCGGACTCAGACGTCCGCTTGAGACGGACAAAACCGACTCACTGTCCGCTCCAATCCATACAGCGCTGCTTACCATACAGCCGGAATCGCATTTTCCGACAACCCTGTCACGTTTTGCGGCAGCTCCTTTTTATATATTGTATTTCAGAATCAGGGAGAGGATCATGGACAGACAATTGGAGATACTGGCACCAGCAGGATCATTTGAGAGTTTACAGGCGGCTGTTGTGGCGGGAGCGGATGCGGTCTATATGGGCGGCAGTCGTTTTGGAGCGCGGGCCTATGCAGATAATCCTCAGGGTGACAGGCTTCTGGAAGCTATTGATTATGCACATCTGTATGGAGTGAAGCTGTATCTGACGGTCAACACACTCCTGAAAGAACAGGAACTCACAGAGGAACTGTATGATTATCTTCTGCCTTGCTATGAACATGGGCTGGATGCAGTCCTGATACAGGACCTGGGTGTCATGCAGGCAGTCCGTGAATGGTTTCCGGATCTTCCTGTCCATGCCAGTACCCAGATGACGCTCTGCGGTTCGGGCGGAGTCCGGCTGCTGAAAGAAGCCGGAGCCAGACGCGTGGTGCTGGCCAGAGAACTTTCTCTTGCGGAGATTTCGAAGATTCATCAAGACACTGGGATGGAACTGGAATGCTTTGTTCATGGTGCGCTCTGCTATTGTTATTCCGGACAGTGCCTGTTCAGCAGCATTTTGGGAGGGAGAAGCGGCAACCGCGGGCGCTGCGCACAGCCCTGCCGTCTTGCGTATGAAGCTGTAGTGGGCAAAAAGGCTATATCTGAAAAAGGAGCACAGACACTGCTGAGTCCGAAAGATATCTGTACCATAGATCTGATTCCTGAGATCGCAGAGGCAGGTGTTTATTCTCTGAAGATCGAGGGTCGGATGAAACGTCCGGAGTACACGGCTGGTATTGTGCGCATCTATCGGAAATATGTGGATCAGTATCTTCGGTATGGGAAGAAGGATTACCGGGTCTCGGAAGCAGATAGAAAAGAGCTGATGCTCTTATTTAATCGGGATGGTTTTTCTGAAGGGTATTATAAACAGCATAATGGCAGGGATATGATGGCGCTTTCGGAACGGAGATCATCTGAAAAAGACAGGAAAGCTTATGAGGAACTGCTTGTGTTTCTTCGCAGGGAATATGTGGAGAAGCAGAAAAAGATCCTGATTAAAGGATGTCTGTATGCGAAAGCAGGAAGTCCTCTGAAGCTTGAACTCATGACGGTAGGAGAGGATGCAGAAAAGTCCGGGAATGTGATCAGGGAGACGGTCTTTGGGACATGCCCTGAACTTCCGCAGAATCGCCCTATGGAGGCGAATCAACTGGAGAAACAGTTGAGAAAGACCGGAAATACGCCGTTTGAGTGGACAGAGCTTCAGATCAGCACGGAAGGACCGCTGTTTGTTCCGGTTCAGGCGCTGAACAGCCTTCGCAGGGAAGCGCTGGCGCAGCTTCAGGAAGCGATCATACAGTCCGGTTCTCGTATGCCCTCATCGGTACGGACTGGCGAAGAAGTGTGTGAACAGTCAGGAGAATGCTCTGCATCCCTGCCAGAACCATACGGACGGAAAACGGACAGTTCCTGTCAGGATCAGATTCAGCTGCATATCTCTGTAGAGACAAAGGAGCAGTTTCAGGAAGTGCTGTCGCATGCAGAGGAGCTACGGCAGAAACGAGATGTTCCGCTTGCTGCTGTCTATGTGGACGCGGAAGGAATGGAAGAGATTCTTACGGATGTAATAGAACAGATCCACCGGGTAGGTTTGAAAGCTTTCGTCCTGCTTCCGGCTGTTTTTCGCAGGAAAACGGCGGATAGATACGAAAAAAGAAGCCATTTCTGGTCCTCGCTTCCCGCGGACGGTTATATTTTGAAAAATATGGAAGAATATGAATATATCAGGCGGATTGGCTGGGAGAAGGAGATGATCCTGGATCACAATGTCTATACATTTAACAGCAGGAGCCGGAGATACTGGCGGGAAAAGGGAGTCCGTCTTCAGACCAGTCCTTTGGAACTCAACAGCAGGGAGCTGGAAGCGCTCTCGGATAAAGACAGTATCCAGGTCATTTATGGAAGATATCCGATGATGGTCACTGCCGGGTGTCTTCATAAAACGTTGAACCGCTGCCAGCATAGAGAGGAGACATGGCGCCTGAGAGACCGGTACCAGAAAGAATTTCCGGCAAAAAACTTCTGCCGGGACTGCTATAATATCATCTATAACAGTCAGCCGGTGTTTCTTCTGGATCGTATGGAAGAACTGGGGAGACTGGGCGCGGGCGCATACCGCATCATGTTCACGACAGAGAACAGAGAAGAAGTGGCTCAGGTTCTGGCACAGTGGTCAGAGCATGGAAAAGCACCGATGAGTTTTACAAGAGGACACTGGAAACGGGGCGTAGAATAAGATGGCGAATGTGATTACCGAATTATCCAGATATGCCATGACTTTCTTTCTGGCATTGTATACACTGCTGGGT
>CAMWMT010000269.1 GCA_947175375.1 uncultured Clostridiaceae bacterium
GCAGGGAAGAGCGGGAGCAGCTGGAATCACGGATAGAGAAGAGTAGAGAGCCAGAAAGCGATACGGTTCAGATCAGCGAGGAAGGAAAGACCGCGCTTCAGGAATCTGCCGGAGCAGAGGGTACGATTTCTGCAGATTCGTCGGCTTCCGACACTGGAGAGATTCCACCGGTCGTGTATACGAGTACTGGGGAAGTGAATATACAGGCATTAGAAACGGAATCAGGGCTCTCGGTTCTAGCCTGAACTGGAACATTCTTTGACAGCACCTTCAGATGATTAGCTCATCTGTTGGTGCTTTTCAATATTATTCTAATACTTTGAATGACTGATAATCCACTGCAGAAATTCTTCTGCACTGGTTTTTCCGGATGCAAGTGCTAAAATGGCATCGCTCAATTCCTTCTGGCTGTGCTCCAATTCATATCCATTCAATGCCAGGAAAACCAGCATTACATGCGCACCCAGTCTTTTGTTTCCATCCACCATTGCGTGATTTTTGACCAGACCGTAACAAAGTTGTGCCGCCTTTGCCTGAATGTCAGGATACAGTTCTTTTCCTCCAAAAGATTGAAACGGCTTGAAAAGTGCGGATTCCAGCATTCCCTCATCACGAACTCCTTTACTTCCTCCCGTAGCCTCAATAAGCTGTCCATGGAGCATCAGCACCTGCTCTTTTGTCAGTGTAATCATTCTGCAAGCACCTTATATGCCTCCATATTCTGCTGGAGCAGCCTCTCAGAAATGGCAAGCACGTCTTCTGTATTTGCAACCTTCTCTTTCTCTGCTTTGCTGAAATCAATCACCAGGTAACGAGGAACATTATTTTTTAAAATCACTGCGGTTCCATGCTCGTCTACTAGTTTTGCCACTCTGGAGAAATTCTGGTTTGCCTCTGTAATAGAAATCATGGTAGCGGTATCAATCGTCATGTTTCATCGCCTCTCTTTCCTGATTACAGTATATGCCGATTCTAGCTAGAATACAACCTATTTCTGAATCATTCTCCGATCCTAGCTAAAGTATAGCAGACAATCTTACTGTTCCAGTACTTCATCGACCCGGACAATATCCACCATCTTTCTCCTCTTTGCACTGGCATAAAATTTCTTATACCTGACTTCCTCGCTGCATGCTTTCGCGTCCTGCAGAAGAAAGATAAAAATATCTGTCAGATCGTCTCTGCACTGCTTCAGTCCCTGCTCCGCAATCTCACGCGCTCTGACTTTATCTCCGGCATCACAGCAGCACTGAATCAGTTCCACGTACTCTCTTCTATCAGCTTTGCCTGTTCCAGAATCCATGCATCCTTGCGCTCAGGCGGCAGCTCCTGCAGTTTGTTGTAAATAAGGTCTATAAATGTACTGTACTCCATAATAGTTCCTCCAAATTTTTATCTCTTTTACTGTCAGCCCTGATTTCCACTACATCAACGTTCCTTTATTTTAATCGCTTTCTCCAGATATTCTCCATAACTGTGCACAGTCACCCCGGTATTGAACATAATCACTTAGAATTCTGAAACAGTGCCGAAGTTCATCACATGATGCAGATTGATGGTCAGATCTTTTTTCCTGCCAAGCTTTGAGATCCAGCTCGCACAATCATCCCCACAGGCAGAGGCGTTAAAAATCCTGCCGCTTTCATCAAATGCCATCAGGATCAAGGTCTTGACACTGCCTGAAATATCGTAACTTCCATCTTAATCCAACAGATATCCGGCCTCATAAGAGCATTCCAGATAACTAGGGTTTTGATAATAAACATCTGTTTGAAAATCAGAAATCTTATCACTGATAAAAGAAGAAAAAATCTTTAACAATTCATCTACTTCTTTACCTGGTTCTGCACAATCTTCAATCATAATACTATACAGCTTCCCAATATCCATAAAACTGGGAATTGTATACTTACAATCTGTAATTGTATCAAACTCTCCGTTTGGAATCCTATATTGTTTTATAACTTCATCACTCACCTGCTCAAAAGAAAGACAATGATCCACTTCTGCATCATATAAAAGCTTTTCAACACCTTTTTTACCAAGCATTTTTGTAATAATTCCACGTTTATTTTTTGTCTCACGTGCAATATATTCAATTAATGAACATACATAAAAATAATCATTTTTTTCTTTTTCGGTCATAAACAATCTCACTCCTATCATAAACCAAACAATTTAAAGCCGATAATGTGTGAAAACTGATTTGATGTGTTGGATATCTGAATTCTGCCAGCACCCAGAACTGTTTCCTGCTTATTCTCCCTGCAAGAAAATCATTTACATAATTCCATATGGTATCATTTGCCATTGGTCCTTCCACAATATCATACGAATGTGTTTGTCCGCTTCTACATTTTGCAATAAAATCAAGCCATTCATCCGTCATCTGATCAAATTTTAGAATAGACAGTTTACCGACAGGTTTATAAGTATAATAATTAATAACAGGATCTCCTTCCCCTCGGTTCGCCCAACGTACTGCCTGTTCCAAATTATTGGTACAGTAAAATCCCCATGAAAAATCCTTTGTATATCTTGTTTTTCGTATTTCAGGAAATTCAACTGTTACTTTACTTGCATGGTATAAAATCATAATATTTATCACCTCTTCCTTTAAATTATAAACACAAATAACATACTGGTAAACAATAATTTTCCAGCTGCAGTCCTGACTCTAATATGTTCCAATGTCTGCCCCATAGGAATTTTACCGGGCGAAGTAATCTCCAGACGATTTCTATTGTTTTACATGATCGGCAGAGCTTTCTCTTTCACTTCCGTATCATACTCCTGCCCGGTAACTTCAGATTTCGTATAACGTTCGGTAAACAAATCTATAAGCTGCTCCACATCTGTAAAGTTTCGCAGGTAAATTCCTCCATCTCGCAATTCAAACACATTTTGCCATCGTTCAACGTTTCTGACCCTTGTAAGCAAATCGTTCTTCGACATAGCCGCAACCGGATACTTATGTATCGTCATCATTTTTTTCGCATATCTTTTGTTAGGACGCTGGACATATTCCTGCAGCTTGTCTACATTGTTTACCAGTTGAACCGTCTCGATGGTACTAACCGCACGGGAAGCAGATGCACGCACAAACTCTTCCAATCCGAAATGACGCTCCATCAGTTTTATATTGTTTGTGATAATGCTGGTTCCCAATACCAGAAGATCAACTCCTTGTGTAATCATAAACAACTGATCGGTCATTTCCTCAAATACATCCGGCCTTTCAGATGATTTTACTCTCAACTGAAAATGTGCTTTCTTCTTGTTCGGAATGGCAGATGGCTGAATCTTCTGGTATGCCCACAGGGCTATGATCCGTCCGTCAACATGCTTTGTAAATTTGAATAAAATCGCATCCGCATTCTCTTTATCATTCAGGCTGAAATTCGGTATGTTCTCGTCAGGTGTTGTCAAATAAGAAAAAGGGGCATATTCCTGGGTTTGGTCAATCACATAAAATCTGTCCTGCTCATTGGCTAATGCATCAGCCATTACATACTGACTTTCTTCTAACAGAAATTTATTGCGAATGGTCTCAACAATGCTGTTTCGAATCCGCTGTTTGAAGCCTTTATGCTCTGTTGGATTTCCTTCATCCAGGATAAATTTCTTTATCAACTGTTCATCATTCTTCATAGCGATATATACATCAAATCCGTAACCGCCCTGAAGCAGATTTTCCATTTCTGTTTTCATCTGTTCTGCTGCCATCCATTTTCTCCTCTGTCTATTCGTATCTATGCACCATTCTGTCCCCCATCTTCTTCCGGGGCATCATTGTAAATCAAAAATACATTATCCGCAATATACTGGCGCTTAATCACATCTTCATTCTTTATGTCCTTATTTATGGAATCTCTTGTTATCCCAATGCACTCTTTATCCTCAAAACCACTAAGCTCTGTATGGTCAAATTTGAACGAGACAATATTGTATCCCAATATGGTCAACACCGGATTCTGATAATACAGATTCGTCTTCCACATCAGAGCATACAGCATCAGCATCAAAAGAACAAATACAATAAAACCCTTCCATGTTCCAATGTCATCTAAAACCATAGGCAACACATATGTCATAAAGAAAGTAACGCCTGAATCTGGAATCTGGCTCATGTCCTGCAGCTTCTCACCCTGACTGCTGAAATTCGCAGTCTCCAGATTCTTAAAACTGCGGATACTAAGCAACGCATATAAAATCCAGACCATACATATAATTTCCAGTACCCAGATAAGAAACATGGGATGGTTTAGTATATGGGGAATTATTCCCAATTTTTCTTCGTTAAGGCTCCTTGCCAGACCCATGAGCGGTGGAAATATATCCCAGGTTGCATTCTTGACTGCGAGTATCAAAAACAGCGGAGCGAATGACTGGATGATTAATTTTTGTTTCATTGATTTATTTTCTGGCATTCATGCGCCCTCCGATAAATATTCATATAATATATAAATTATCTGAGTCTCTTGTTAAAACGTAAACTTAATGAAATTCTTATAAACAACGTGTAATCCCTCATAACAAAAGGAATTCCTCACATTCTTTAGCTATAACT
>CAMWMT010000270.1 GCA_947175375.1 uncultured Clostridiaceae bacterium
CGATTTTTTGACCTTTCATTTTGCCTTGTCCGGATTTGGGCATTCATGGACCTGCAGAAAATACCGGAAACCATGCCCTTCATAAAATCTTCCCAAAGGAAACAGGCGGCACATGCCGGGACGGAAGCTGTGAATGCTGCAGCGTTCACAGTCATCAAGAAATGTACAGGCCTCCTGGGTTCCTGCCATCTTAAGATTCGGCAGGATCAGCCGGTCTGCGATATTCAGTTCGATCCGGTCTGCCATCAGCGCTTCAAAGCTGGTCTTCAGCCCATTGCATAACCAGAAGACATCCAAAGGATCCAGAATGATGGAAGCGCCCATTCCCTGGCAGCAGGCAGAGCATCCATGGCATCCCCTGCAGTCTGCCTTTACCAGGTCATTCGCCATATACAGTCGTCCGTCCGACACCTCATTCATGTCAATATCTCGTTCCATCTTTAACCCTGCTCCTTGTACATATTAATCCCGCGTCTCATCCTTTTACTCACGCCCTTCGTTCATATTGATCCTGCATCTCATCTTCTATTCCTGTTCTTCATCCATCTCTCTGCGACCCAGCCGCACTTCGTGCAGTTTTGCCGCCAGATCCTCCGGCAGATAGTCAAACAGATAATTTTTGCTTCTGGGAAACTGTTCCACATATTCCTCACGAATTTCCTGATTGATCCTCTCAATCTCTTCTCTTAACTCTCTCGCTGACATCATGGCGCATCCCTGTCCCCGAATGATGATCTGTTCCAGCCCATCCGATGTCGCCACAGTCACCTGGTATTTTCTCCCGATCTCATGAGCCGTCCGTTCAATATACTGATCCGCTGTCTCCGCTTCTCTTGTATAGACTATATGGATATTGTGATGCTTTCTTACTTCTTCCGCATGTCCTTCCACCCGGTAGGCGTCAAAAACCAGGATCAAGCTGCACCTGCGAAAGCCCTGGTAATTACACATCACATCGATCAGACGGTCTCTGGCGCTGTCGATGTTCACCTTCGCCAGCTCACTTAATTCCTTCCATGCAAATATGATATTGTAACCGTCCACCAGCAGATATTCCGGTAGCTTCTCCTTCGGCTTATACGGACGGGATTTTGCTTCTTTTGTTTTCTTCTCTTCGCCAAATGTTTCCGTGCGGACGTACTCACTTCCCACATGGCGCTTCGGAGCTCCAAAGGTCCGGGTGAAGATCTCTTCCAGTTCTTTTTCTTCCGCCGCAGTATCCGGGCGTCCAGCGCTCCGTTCGAGAACAAAACCCTTTCTTCCAGTGCGTCCAGGTCCTAAAGTCGACATTTGTCCTTTGAATCTGTCCTGTCCGGAAATCAGTTCTTTTTCTCCGGAAACGACATTCAACCCGCAATATTCCTTCTGCAGATAACTCTCCAGATGCATGTGTTCCGGCACTTCATACCATGGGATGATCGTTCCCGCCCCATGATAGCAGAAGACCGAATCCGGCGAATTAGCGGGATCCAGCTCTGGATCGTAATCACACTCCGCCAGCACCTCTTCCGGATTGTGACAAGGCCGGTAGCCCCCCAGGCTGCAGAACAGGCGCCCTCTGCCCTTTGTATAGGCAGTCACCTCCTGCTGATAATTGCGCATGGAAGCCACCGGCGCTGTCCCGGACAGCACCGCAAAGTCTCCCTCCAGCTCCGGCGGACCGAAGGTACCCTGCATCTTCTCCAGCTCCATCATGGCTCTTCCTACCAGCTCCTGTGGAATCTCCAGCCGGAAATCATACCAGGGCTCCAGCAGTACGCTCTGTGCCTGCATGAGCCCCTGACGGACTGCCCGGTAGGTGGCCTGCCGGAAATCTCCGCCCTCCGTATGCTTCAGATGGGCTTTCCCGGATACCAGCGTGATCTTCATGTCCGTGATCTCCCCTCCGATCAACACCCCTTTGTGCTGCTTCTCCTCTAGATGGGTCAGGATCAACCGCTGCCAGTTCCGGCTCAGCATGTCCTCACTGCACATGGCAGAAAACTGCATGCCACTCCCCGGCTCGCCTGGTTCCAGCAGAAGATGCACCTCCGCGTAATGGCGCAGCGGCTCAAAATGCCCGACGCCCTCCACGGTGTCGGCAATCGTCTCCTTATACACGATCTTCCCTTCTCCAAAATCCACGGACACGTCAAAACGCTCCCGGATCAGCACCTTCAGAATCTCCGTCTGAACTTCGCCCATCAGCTGCGCCTGAATCTCCTGCAGCTGCTCGTCCCAGCGGATGCGAAGCTGCGGCTCTTCCTCCTCCAGCGTCTTCAGGTCCCGGAGCATTTTCCTGGGATCACAGCCTCTGGGAAGCAGGATCTGACAGGTGAGCACCGGTTCCAGAAGCGGCACGGAACATGATTTCTCAGCACCCAGCCCTTCCCCCGGACGGGTCTTTGTAAGGCCGGTGACGGCACACACCGTCCCTGCCTCCGCTTCGCCCGCCGTCTCATACCGAGCGCCAGAATACAGCCGGATCTGGTTTACCTTCTCTTCCCATTGGTCTTCTCCTTCTCCGCCTGTCAGCAGGTCCTTCACCTTCAGCGTTCCTCCGGTCACCTTCAGCCAGGTCAGCCGCTGCCCCTGCTCATCCCGACTGATCTTGAACACCCTTGCACCGAAGAGGGTTCCATATTTGGGGCAGACCATATATTCCTGAAGCCCCCACAGAAAATCGTCCAGTCCCGAATTCTTTCTGTCTTTGTCCTTCAGCGCAGAGCCAAAATAGCAGGGAAACACCTTCCTCTCCTGGATCAGTTCCCGAATCTGCTCCGGTTCTACATCTCCGGTCTCCAGATACTGCTCCAGCACTTTTTCGTCGCACATGGCCAGATTTTCCAGAAAATATTCCGACGACCGGTCTGTATGAAAATCCACACACCGGTCGTCCAGACGATGTCTTAGCTCTTCCATGAGCCGTTCCTGATCCGTGCCGTCCTGATCCATCTTGTTCACAAAGATGAAAGTCGGGATCTCATACCGTCCCAGCAGCTTCCACAGCGTCTCCGTATGTCCCTGCACCCCGTCCGCACCGCTGACGATCAGCACCGCGTAGTCCAGCACCTGCAGGGTTCGCTCCATCTCCGCCGAAAAATCCACATGCCCCGGCGTATCCAGAAGCGTAAACCGCTTTTCTCCCAGGGTAAACATAGCCTGCTTGGAAAAGATGGTGATCCCTCTGGCACGCTCCAGCTCATGATTATCCAGGCACGTGTCCCCGTTGTCCACCCTTCCGATCTGCCGGATCGCACCTCCGGCATACAAAAGCCGCTCTGATAATGTAGTCTTGCCTGCATCGACATGAGCCAGCAGGCCCACGCAAATACGCTGTTCTCGTTTCTTTTGGGATATCCCCTCCATAAAAATGTACCTCTCTGAAATCATATGCTAAGCTTATCATGTAACAGGAAAAATAACAAGCCAGCCACGAAAAAATCGAGGGTAAGATGCTGCCTTGTATAGCAGCTTTTACCCTCGATTAATCCTATACTCTACTGCAATCCTTTTAACCGTCAGATGACAGTCTGCTGTAAAATGAGATCAAATATAAACCGCAGATTCCGACCAGGGCATATACAATTCTGGAAATCCAGTTCATGTTTCCAAAAAGCAATGCTACCAGGTCGATTTTAAGGAAGCCGATCAGGCCCCAGTTGACCGCCCCGATGATTACAAGCGTAAGCGCTAAAATATCGAATCCTTTATTCATATAAGATCACCTCCTTTTGCACTTATATTGTAACCATCTGCTTTTTTCTTATGCGTTTTGTTTATTTTTGAAAAATCTTCTTTTTTCATAATTCTTTTCGATCTTTTCCTTCCACTCCGCTCCCATGGGCGCAGCTCCCGCTGCCACACAACGCATCTGGCAGAGCGCCTTTCCCACTACTTCGTAATTCACTGCGATCCCCTCGCTGTCATTCTGGAATGTAACAGAACGATCCGCATTGATTCCAAAGCTTTTGGCTTCCGCCACCGCATCCATATTGGCTCCCAGGAACAGGAATTCCCATCCATATTTCTTTTTTTCATGCTCCACCATTTTCCTGATCTGATCTCTGCTGTAACTATGGCTTGCATTTTCCAGACCATCCGTAGTGATCACGAAGATGACTTTCTCCGCCTTCTCCGAATCCGGCAGGTGCTTCTGGATCAGTGCCATCTCATGGATCGTCCTCCCCATGGCATCCAAAAGAGCCGTACAGCCTCTCACGTAATATTCTTTCTTCGTGAGCTCCTTTACCTGATCCAGCGGAATCCTGTCATGAACTTTCTCATACTGGTCGTCAAACAGGACTGTCGTAATGTTCGCCGCTCCCTCCTGCTGCCGCTGCTTATCCAGCATCCCATTGAACCCGCCAATCGTGTCTTGCTCCAGCCCGCTCATGGAACCGCTCCTGTCCAGAATAAACACCAGTTCTGTCAAACCTTTTTTCATCTTCTCTTCCTCCGTCTTCTGATTTTTCTGTGAAACTTTCCGTGTTTCATCATTGATAAATCAAGTATAACGGTTCTGGCAGAAACTGTGGTCGCTTCCGAGGCGACAAATGCACGGCAGGCT
>CAMWMT010000271.1 GCA_947175375.1 uncultured Clostridiaceae bacterium
ATGCCCATGATATCAATTTCCTGATAACTGTCCCTTCCAATAAGCGATGTCCCCACATTACAGGTAATTGCAACCACTGGAATGGAATCCATATATGCTGTCGCAATTCCGGTCACCAGATTCGTCGCTCCTGGTCCGGACGTCGCAAAACAGACTCCAACCTTTCCGGTCGCACGCGCATAACCATCCGCCGCATGGGAAGCCCCCTGTTCATGGGAGGTCAGTATATGCCGGATCTCTTTGTGCCCATACAGGGCATCGTAAATATTCAGGATCGCTCCGCCCGGATATCCGAATACGGTGTCCACACCCTGCTCTTTCAGGCAGGCGATGACGATCTCTGCTCCTGATAAAACCATATCGTTCTCCTTTTATTCATCTAATTCATGCCGTTTATTTGGATATTTCCAGTATCGCACCTCTGTTGCCGGAAGTCACCATGGATGCATACCGCGCAAGATATCCTGTCGTTACCCTTGGCTGCCTTGGCTGCCATTTTGCACGTCTCTGTTCCATCTCTTCTGCAGAAATATCCACATCCAGCCTGTTCTCTGGAATATTGATTTTAATGATATCGCCTTCTTCCACCAGTGCGATCGGACCGCCAACTGCTGCCTCCGGCGATACATGGCCGATGGATGCCCCGCGGCTTGCTCCGCTGAAACGTCCGTCCGTGATCAGTGCCACAGAAGAACCAAGTCCCATACCGGCGATCGCAGAAGTCGGATTCAGCATCTCTCTCATACCCGGGCCGCCTTTGGGTCCTTCATAGCGGATAACCACCACATCACCTGCCACGATCCTACCGCCCTTAATCGCGTCGATCGCATCTTCTTCACAGTCAAAGACACGGGCCGGTCCTTCATGTACCAGCATCTCGGGAGCAACTGCAGAACGTTTCACCACGCCGCTGTCCGGAGCCAGATTTCCTTTCAGGATCGCAATTCCGCCTGTAACGCTGTACGGATTCTCCACTGGACGGATCACTTCCGGATTCTTATTCACGCAGGAAGCGATGTTTTCCCCTACGGTCTTTCCTGTTACAGTCATGCAGTCCAGATTCAGAAGATCTTTTTTCGACAACTCATTCATGACTGCATAGACACCGCCTGCTTCGTTAAGATCCTCCATGTAGGTCGGACCTGCCGGAGCCAGATGGCACAGGTTCGGAGTCCTTGCGCTGACTTCGTTAGCAATATCCACATTCAGCTCTACACCCGCTTCATGAGCGATCGCCGGAAGATGAAGCATACTGTTGGTAGAGCAGCCCAGTGCCATATCAACCGTAAGCGCATTCATAAATGCCTTCTCTGTCATGATGTCACGGGGACGGATATCTTTCTTCAGCATCTCCATCACCTGCATGCCTGCCTTTTTGGCCAGCTTGATCCGCTCTGAATAGACTGCCGGAATGGTGCCATTCCCCTGAAGTCCCATTCCGAGTGCCTCCGTCAGACAGTTCATACTGTTTGCTGTATACATACCGGAACAGGAACCGCAGGTCGGACATACTTTATTTTCAAATTCTTTTACATCCTCTTCGGTCATCGTCCCTGCCGCATAAGATCCCACTGCTTCAAACATACTGGATAAGCTTCTCTTTTCGCCCTTCACATGTCCTGCCAGCATAGGACCGCCGCTGACAAATACAGTCGGAACATTCACTCTCGCTGCCGCCATCAGAAGCCCGGGGACATTTTTGTCACAGTTCGGCACCATGACCAGTGCGTCGAACTGATGTGCCATTGCCATGGCTTCCGTGGAGTCTGCGATCAGATCTCTCGTCACCAGCGAGTATTTCATACCGATATGCCCCATGGCAATACCATCGCATACTGCGATTGCAGGAAATACAATGGGAGTCCCTCCTGCCATAGAAACCCCAAGCTTCACTGCCTCCACGATCTTATCCAGGTTCATATGGCCCGGAACGATCTCATTGTAGGAACTGACAATTCCCACCAGCGGACGGCTCATCTCTTCTTCGGTCAGCCCCAGCGCGTTGAACAGTGAACGGTGGGGAGCCTGCTGCATACCTTTTGTTACTGCATCACTTCTCATGTTGTGATTCCTCCTGATTGTGTATATATGTGTTTGCATGTTGTGGAGCAATAAGCCTGCTCCAAATACTGATTGCCCGTAAATACCGGAACCCTCTATCAGATTCTGGCTGTGATCAGATCTCCCATCTGAGTTGTCGTCGTATACGTACAGCCCTCAGACATAATATCTCCTGTACGATAGCCTTCTTTCAGAACCTGGCGTACCGCAGCTTCCATGGCATCCGCTTCCTGGTCCAGATCAAAAGTATAGCGCAACATCATGGCTGCTGACAGGATCGTAGCGATGGGATTGGCCTTATCCTGTCCGGCGATATCTGGAGCAGATCCGTGACTCGGCTCATAAAGGCCAAATTTTGTATCATTTAAGCTTGCGCTCGAAAGCATACCGATCGATCCAGTCACCATGGACGCTTCATCAGATAAGATGTCACCAAACATGTTCTCTGTCAGGATCACATCAAACTGCGCCGGATTCATAACAAGCTGCATGGCACAGTTATCTACATACATATGAGAAAGCTCTACTTCCGGATACTCTTTCGCCACTTCCTCTACGATCTTTCTCCAGAGCCTGGAAGAATCCAGGACATTCGCCTTATCCACACTGCACACTTTCTTTCTTCTCTTCATGGCAATGTCAAATGCCCGTTTTGCGATCCGGCGGATCTCATGCTCATTATAGGAAAGCGTATCGACAGCCGTCAGCACTCCGTCCACTTCTTCTGTCTTTCTTGCGCCAAAATAAAGGCCGCCTGTCAGTTCTCTCATAATCAGCATATCAAATCCGGCAGCACTGATATCCTCGCGGAGTGGACACGCTGCCCGAAGCTCATCATACAGATACGCTGGTCTTAAATTAGCAAACAGGTTCAGCGCTTTACGGATGCCAAGCAGTCCTGCCTCCGGCCGTTTGGACGGTTCCAGCTGATACCAGGGAGAAGTCTTTGCATCCCCGCCGATAGAACCCATCAGTACCGCATCGCAGGTCTTCGCCTTTTCGATCGTCTCCTCCGTCAGAGGCATGCCATGTACATCAATGGATGCCCCTCCCAGCAGAAGTTCCGTATATTCAAAACTGTGACCATATCGGTCAGCCACTTTATCCAGTACTTTTCTTGCCTCTCTTACAATCTCCGGACCGATCCCGTCACCGGAGATAACTCCTATTCTGCAATTCATCTTAACCTCCTATTATAGTTCCGCATCTGCTCTTCACAATGTCCCTTTATCTGGAAGGATTTTTGTCTGCATCCGCGTCCGATAATTCTTCCGGGCATTGTGAGGGCAGATGCTGTTTTTATAGTTCCGCATCTGCTCCTCACAATGCCCCTTTATCTGGAAGGATTTTCGTCCGCATCCGCGTCCGATAATCCTTCCGGGCATTGTGAGGGCAGATGCTGTTTTATAGCATCAATTTCACAGAAAAAGGCGGAAGCACCCTTCCGCCCTGCTGATATCCCTGCCTAGTTCTGTTTTTCCACTTCCTGGATGGCTGCTTTCTTCATGGGAATACGGCAGTTGCGGTTGCTTCCGAACTCTACGATTACGTCCTCATCTGTAATATCGATCAAGACTCCGTAAAAACCACTGGTCGTCACAACAACATCTCCTACTTCAAGCGAGTCAAGCATGGCCGCAAGTCTCTTCTGCTCCTTCTTCTGTGGCCTCACCATAATAAAATACATCACAACAATGAATACTCCCCATATAGCAAACATTGATATCATACTACCGCCTGTACTTGTTAATAACATATCGTTTCCTCCTGAAAAATAACTTAATGTCTATTGTACACAATATTGCCACTCAGGGCAAGCACTTTTTTGCTTCCTGCCTGTATCCCTGTTTTATTTTTTCTCCATTCCGGCAAGCTTTCTTTTCTTATATTCCTGATAGCTGCCTGCTTCGATCGCTTCCCGGATCTCTTCCATCATATGATTATAAAAATACAGGTTATGAAGCACGCACAGACGCATCCCCAGCATCTCTTTTGCTTTCAGCAGATGCCGGATATACGCCCTGCTGTACCGCCTGCATGCAGGGCACTGACAGCCTTCTTCGATCGGTCTCTCATCCAGCTCATACTGAGCATTGAACAGATTCAGTTTTCCAAGATTCGTATACACATGGCCATGCCTTCCATTCCTGCTCGGATATACACAGTCAAAAAAGTCAACGCCTCTTTCCACAGCCTCCAGAATGTTTGCCGGGGTCCCGACTCCCATCAGATAGGTCGGTTTTTCTACCGGAAGATGGGGAATCACTGCTTCAATGATCCGATACATCTCCTCATGGGTCTCTCCCACTGCCAGGCCTCCGACCGCATATCCCGGAAGATCCATCTCTGTGATCCTCTTGGCATGTTCTACCCGGATGTCCTCATACACGGCCCCCTGGTTGATCCCAAAAAGAAGCTGTTATATGTTGATCGTATCCTCCAAGCCGTTCATTCTCTCCGTCTCCGTTTTGCATCGTTCAAGCCACCT
>CAMWMT010000272.1 GCA_947175375.1 uncultured Clostridiaceae bacterium
GTTTTGAAGATGTTGACGAAAGTTATCTGGATAAAAAAAGTAAAGCCGCTTTCGATTTCGGAAAAGAATGGCTGCTAAGAATTTTTGCCGTATTGTATCGGGGAGATTCTAAGCGCGGATTCGAAATGGAAATTAATTATTTTTATCCGGCAGCTAAAGAATGTATCATGGTTCTTGATAAATTAGCGGATATGGAAAATGGTTTTGCACAGAAAACGCTGGGGGATATCTATTTAGCAGGCTACAATGTGGAAGAGGACAGTGTCAAAGCGTTTCATTATTACAGACAGGCATATGAAAACGGCGAGAATTCAGCGTTGCTCAGCTTAGCACTTTGCTACGATGAAGGCACAGGGGTTGAAAGGGATTCAAATAAAGCCTTAGAATATGCAAAAAAAGCTGTGGCTTCAGGGGTCAAGAGGGCAGAAGCTGTTCTTGGACAAATATATGCGGATTCGCTTGATGATATTGAACAGGGGCTTGTCTGGCTGAAAAAGGCTTGTGCGAATGGCGATGGGATAGCTAAAAACATTCTTTTAAGATTGGGACGGGAGAATGTTGACGGTTTTGATGACAAACTGAAATTTATTTTAGATACAAATGAAAAACTTGAAAAGGATATAGATGCGCTGGGATCGGGGTATGTGTCAGAACTGGGCAGAAAATATGCCAGATACTATATGGAGATTGAAAAATATTATATCGCTCCAATGGATCGATTAAAATTTATTAATGTTTGTCTGAATGTACAGGTTGACCTTGTGTCTGCACCAGAAGGCATTGTTTCGGGCGATTATTTTATCGATCAATTTGAAAAACTGATTGCAGAAAATTATGAAATTGCATCAAGGATTGCAAAGGAAAGGGAAACGGCAAGCAGAATATCTAATCTTGCATATACAGAAACAGTCGAGAACTTAGCTGCTGGGAACTTTGATATAAACGGTTTCAATTGGGCAAAAATTAAAGATTATTACTTACCGAAAGCCCTGGAACTTGGATGGAATGGATATTATGCGGATGGTTCTGGTCCATGGAAACCTGATTCTTCTGATAAATCAAGTGAAAACGCAGCAACATCAAAATCAGTTGAAAAAACTGGAGCTACAGAGGATTCTAATGATCGTGTTCCACCGTCTGAATCAAACAGTGGCGGCTGTTATATAGCGACTGCTGTCTACGGTTCCTATGACTGTCCGGAAGTATGGATATTGCGCAGGTTTCGTGACGATTCGCTTGCAAGGAGTATACAAGGTCGGTTGTTTATCAAGTGCTACTATACCATCAGTCCGGTGTTTGTAAAATTATTTGGTAATACAGTATGGTTCCATCGGTTTTGGAAAGACAAACTGGATAGATTTGTACAGGAACTTAGAAAGAAAGGCTATAAGGATACTCCATATCGTGATTGATTACAGACATTTTTATGAAAGGGTATTTGGATGGAAAAAGAGAATTTAGGAAGACTGCGTATTCACCCGGCTGTCTTTTACAGGCAATATGATGATTATCTTGTTTTATATCATACAGGTCATAAGAGAGTATTTACGCTTACTGAAACGGCGAAGGATATATTGGACTGCTTTCATGATTTTTGCGCAGTGGAAAAAGCAGTCTCACAGTTAAAGCAGATTTATCAAGTAGATAGTATCGCAGAATTTGAAAGAAATATTTTGGAATTTATTCATGAGATGGTTGAAAAGGATATTTTGTGTCAGGAATATAAGCAGTCTGTGCATGTAAATACTTTGGAAAATGAAATCTCAAAAAAACTTACCAGTGGCAGTCACCTGTATTCTGCGACATTGGAATTAACCTATAAGTGTAATGAGAAATGCAGGCATTGTTATGTGGCTGGGAAAAAGCGACAGGAACTGACCTTTGAGAAAATCAGGGATGTTTTAGATGAATTGCATGATTTGAATGTATTTAATCTTATTTTTACTGGCGGAGAAATATTCACAAGAAAAGATATTTTTGAGATTCTTGAATATGCATATGCTAAAAGATTTCTGATTGATATCTTTACAAATGGAACCTTGCTTGATGGTAATGACTATATTCGCCTGAAGTCATGCCAGCCCCGATGCATCCATTTTAGTGTATATTCACACATTCCCGAAAAGCATGATGCTATTACACAGATGCCTGGTTCTTTTGAAAAAACGATAAAAGCAATAGAGGCCTGTAATATCATCGGTATTCCGGTCAATATTAAAACGCCGGTTTTTGATGAAACAATAGATGATATTGAAGGAATGGTTCATCTGGCGGAATCATTATCCGCTTCCATAGAGTTAGGACATAACATTACACCAAAGAAGAATGGAGACCTGGAACCTACAGCATTAAAAATTTCCGGAGAGGAAAAGAATGATCGTGTTCATTATGCAATAAAAAGTCTCATTAAAACCATAGATAACGAAATATACAAAAAAGAGAGATCTGATAAGTTATGTGGAGCGGGTGAGCATTCAATAAGTATCAATCCGTATGGGGAAGTTTATCCCTGCAATTTATTGCAGCTCTGTATTGGTAATGTTACTAAACAGTCCGTTAAGGAGATATGGGAAAAATCAGATGCACTGAAGTGGTGGAGGGAAAATAATCTGCGCAGCCGGAAAAAAGGCTGTTTGGACTGTACTTTGATGGACAGATGCGTTTTTTGCCCAGGTGAGGCAATGATGCGAACAGGGAATCCTTTAGAGATGTATGATGATGCCTGTTTAGCTACGAAATATGTAGTGAATAGAGAATCTAAAGAAAGGGGGTAAGGGAAATGGAACAAAATTTAAAGATATATGTTAAACCTGTTATTTTGAAGGAAGAGAAATATGAGACTGCAAGCGCAGAGCACTGTCATCAGGTAAAAGATGAATGTTCACCATATCAGGCAAAGGCCTGAATAAAGGAATGACGCACACATTGGGGGAACTTTTCGTTGCCCCTGATGTGGAGTGCCAGGTTACTCATGGATCGGTATCAGACAAGGAGAGAAAAATGCGAAATTTATTTGAAACGACATGGACATGTGACAACTGTGGAGGGCCTAATTTCCATACAGATGCATACTGCAGGCATTGTGGTGCTGCAAAACCTTCCCGTTATAACAAAATGATGGCACGGAACAAGATGAGTGTTGTTCTTTTCAGGCGGCTGTTCTAGTCAGGAGGACGAATCCTTTGAAGCAGTTTTATATCGGGCGGTCAACCATGATATCCTGCTGGCGGAATAAAGGAAATGGAATATAAAAATTTACTTCTTATATTGTGGCTCAATATGGGCATCATATAGTCGCAGACAAGGAGGCGAAAATATGAAGGTCATTCCAATGCGGGATTTAAAAAATACAGTTGAAGTGGAACGGCGTTGCACTGAAGAAAACAGGTCTGTTTATGTGACAAAAAATGGTTATGCCCGTCTGGTCGTCATGGATATCGAGTATTATGAACGGTTTATGCGGAAAATGCACAATGCAACAGCGATCATGGAAGGTGTGGGAGATTTGGAAAGAGGTCGGGTGGCAGATGGTGATTCTGTGATCAGTGATATAAGAAGTAAATATGGGCTCTAAGTATTAGTACCGTGTTACAGGGAAAGCGGAAGCTGATCTGTTTGATAAGAAAGGGTTGTCGAGAAATGCAATCCCGGCTGTATGATAAGCAGCGCTGTGTGGATTGGAGCGGACAGTGAGTCGGCTTTGTCTGCCTCAAGCGGACGTCAAAGTCCGATTGAGACGGACAAAGCCGATTCAGTGTCCGATACACTCCATACGAGCGCTTATCATACAGCCAGGGCTGAGTTTCCCGACAGCCCCTTATGCAGGATTATTTTTCGACGATCTCCAGGATCTCCATCGGACAAGCTTTTGCACAGATACCACAAGCAATACACTTGCTGGAAACAGGTGACTCTTCCGTCTTTACGATGAGATGGAACGGACAGACTTCCACGCATTTGCCACAGCCGGTACATGCCTTCTTGTTGATCATGTAGACTCCTTTTGCGTTCTGCGTGATCGCGCCTGCTTCACAGTTTCTTGCGCATTTTCCGCACTGGATACAGGTAGCCGGTTTTACATCCCCGTTCTTTTCTACGATCTGGATGCAGGACTTGCCGGGATCCATTACCTTGTAAAATGCTTCAGAACATGCCTGTACGCATGCCAGGCAGGCCATACATTCCCCGCCCTTTTTCACGGATAGTTTTTTCATTGGAATCCTCCTTTGTATGTTATGTTTTTGACATAATCAAGTATACAGGAACCGGCGCATAAATTCAACTGTTTATGATAAATTCAAAAGCCCGTCCCGTGCCTGAAGAAGATCCAGATAGATGTGAGAGCAGCAGGAAAGAATCTCAGGTGATGGTGCGAAGAGATCCGGAACCATGACCGTTACACAGCCTGCCGCATGTCCGGAACGGATACCGTTCTCACTATCTTCAAATACGAAGCATTCTTCCGGCTGGAGGCCGAGTTGTTTGGCTGCGTACAGGAAGATATCCGGTGCTGGTTTTCCATGTGCGACTTCAGAACCG
>CAMWMT010000273.1 GCA_947175375.1 uncultured Clostridiaceae bacterium
CCTTATATTCAAACATATACTCTACTTAAGCATATTGTGGTATCTTAATCAAGAAAAATTATCCGGAACTCTCGTTTCCCATGCATTGAAAAGTAGCTGAACATATTGTATGATATCAGTATTTTATGTGGGAGAAGAAGTAATGGTATATTTTACAGTTGACTTGCATTTTTATCACGATGAAATTATTCGCCACACAAAAAGACCTTTTCACAGTGCAGATGATATTATCCGATTTTTTTAGAATAATTAAAAACACCAGGAAGGGAGAGTCATGGACAAAGAAGCATGGAAGGCACTTTCACTGGAGCGTGCCATTGAGATTCAGACAGAGCTGAGGCCGAAGGTGGTGCAGCACAGCATACATAAAGTTGAAGATTTTGAAACAGTAGCCGGAATCGATCTTGCTTACTGGAACCATGGGGAGGATGAATATGCAGTCTGCTGTATCGTCGTACTGGAACAGAAGACAGGAAAGGTCATGGAAAGCCGGTATTCCTGTGGCAGAGTGGAGGTTCCCTACATACCGGGATGCCTTGCCTTTCGGGAGCTGCCACTGATTCTGGAGACGGTCAAAAAGCTTGCAGTACGGCCGGATCTGTATATGTTCGACGGTAATGGATATCTGCATCCCCGCCGTATGGGGATCGCAACACATGCATCTTTTTATCTGAACCGTCCGACCATAGGGGTAGCCAAAAAATATCATAAGATTGACGGGGTGGATTTTGTCATGCCTATCAATGAGCAATATGCGTATACGGATATTTTAGTCGACGGGGAAGTATGCGGGCGGGCTCTGCGTACCAGAAAGGATGTGAAGCCGGTCTTTGTATCCGTGGGAAATTATATTGATCTGGATACTGCGACAGAAGTGGTATGCCGTCTGGTCAATGAGGAAAGTCATATCCCTCTGCCGACGAGACTGGCGGATCTGGAGACGCATCGAAGACGAAGTGAACTGAGATGATGGAATTTTTGCGTCACTGCCTTGTTACAGGCAGACTCCATGTGGTATGATGAAACTGGCAGTGGCTGGAATGGATTCATACAGGGATTGGGGTGCTTGGAATCGCATGCGATGAGAAGATAGGTCATGGATGTGTGATCAAGGAGTGTTGTCTTGATGAAAAGTGAAAATACAGAAAGGCTGGAAATGATTCGGCATTTGAACAAAGAAAGCGGCGCCGGATTGTTGATCTGTTATAAGGTTTTAAAGGAGTATCATTATGATGAGCAAAAGGCGCTTGCGTATCTGAGATCCGGCACATGGAAATGTGATATTGAATTTCTTATACGGCATTGAGTTCAGACAGGACTGTGTTCAAAAGAACATAATGAAAAAAATCAGAGAGTGAGAATTTTATGAAAGAAAAGGCACAGGTCCATACACAGGATAAAGCTTCGGTGGGCAGAGGGATACGGGCAAGAGCCATAGCATTGTATCAACAGGGAAAAGATGTAGAGACGATTGCTAGTCTATTGCAGCTTGCACCAGAGGCAGTACGAGAGATTCTGGAAGAAGCGGAACAAAGATCACGGATCGTATATGTGTTTGCAGATGGGGGAGAGCCTGCGACGATTATTGATGTCCGAAATCTCACCCAGAAAATAGAAATAGTCAATCTCACAGACGAACTGACAAGCCGCGCATTTGGGATTAAAGATACTCCGGGATGGGAAGACTATGAGTATTTTCTGGAAAGCCGTTGTATGCCCAAAACCAGATATGGGATTCGAGAGGAATTAAGGAACATGGGGATTGACTGTTATGATCCATTTCAAATCATACAGAAAACCCGGGGGCGGGTATATGGAGACCATCAGTATCTGAGCCGGATGGATCCGGACTGGATCACAGGATATGACGAGATTATAAGGAATACAGAAGACAGCTTGGGAAGGATAGAAAAACTGAGGAAATATCTTCAGGAAAGCGAAAGGGCGTGGAAGCTGGATGAAGGTCAATACTGAATGGCTGTGTCAGACTGAAAAACGAACAGGAATGACATCTTCCAAAGGAAACCAAAATAAGTGGTGTATGGATGGTATCTGGTATAAAGCGGATGGTCTGGGGTATGAGTCACTGTCAGAGGTTGTTGTATCCAGGCTTCTCAGGAAAACCAATATCAGTCGGTTTGTGAGCTATGAATATGAGCCGTTTGAGCAGGATGGAAATTTTTTTCACGGATGCAAATCAGAAAATTTCATGACTCCGGAAGATGATAAGCTAGTGTCAGTGGAACGGCTGTTTCAGACTTTTGAAGGAGAAAGTGCCGCAAAGGCTGTATTTGGATACAGTGAGACTGAAGATCGAATTCAATATGTAGTAGAACAGATAGAACAGTTTACGAGCATTGATTGGTTTGGAAACTATCTGTATAAAATTCTTACAGTGGATGCGCTGTTTTTAAATGAGGATCGACATTTTCATAATCTTGCGGTTATTCGTAAGAAAGATGGTACTTATCGGGAGTGTCCCATTTTTGATCAAGGTGCGGCGCTTTTTTCAGATATAAAAGGTGATTATCCGCTTTCACTCGATACAGAAAACTGTTACAGGAGGATTGAAGCGAAGCCTTTTTCTACGGATTTTGACCAGCAGCTGGATGCCTGCGAAAGCCTGTATGGAGACGTTCGGATCAAAATGTGGTTTACGATGAAAGATGTAGAACGGATTCTTATGGAATTTCAGGGAATCTATGAAGAACAGGTGCTGGGGCGTGTGAAAGATGTGATGCGGCTGCAGCTGAGGAAGTATTCATATCTGTTTGTGTAAGATCATATGAGTGATACCATATTGCAGGATGTTATAGTTTCAATAAATAACAGAGTCTGCCCTGTTATATTTCAGACTTATGACAGAACAAGTACAAAAGAAAGAGCATAAGTTCCGTATATTGAATCAATGGAACGATGAGAAAATGTAAGAGCATGATAGAATTGTTGAAAAACATATTCGGGAAAAATAAAATACAAAAGGTGGAGCCGGAACCAGTCAAGGTGTCTGGTAAATGCCTGAAGCTTTTGGAGTGGGAGCAGTTTCTTGAAAGGCTGCACCAGACGGATCACTATATATCCAGAAAAGAATATCTGCCGGAAGTCCAGAAATTTTCTGAGACTATGCAGTCTCTCAAAACGATTGATGAACATGGAGTTCTGGAAGCTTATTGCAACCAGAACGGATTTGCGTTGGAAAAAGCAAGGGTGCTGTACTCGGAATATGAGAATATCATCCATCTGGTGGATCAGATCAATGACAGCTATGTGGATGCGAAACTGGTCGAAGAACAGAGCTATCTGGATCAGATATTAAAAGAAGTAGATCCGGTCATCCGGTTGGATGAAGACCAGAGAAAGGTGGTTCTCTCGGATGAGGATTACAGCCTGGTCATCGCTGGTGCGGGAGCGGGGAAGACGACGACCGTTGCGGCTAAGGTTAAGTATCTGGTGGAAAAGCAGAAGATCGATCCGAAACAGATTCTAATCATATCCTTTACGAATAAAGCCGTTAATGAACTGAGGGGGAAGATCAATCGGGATCTGAACATTCCTTGTCCCATTGCAACGTTTCATTCTACCGGGAATGCAATCCTTCATAAAAAAGATCCGGAAAAACTGAATATCATAGATGGGAGCAAGCTGTATTACTGTGTGCAGGGGTATTTTCGGGGCACCATATTAAAGGACCCAGGGGTGGTCAACAGTCTAATACTGTTTTTTGCATCTTATTTTGATGCGCCTTATGAGGGAGATGATATCAATCATTTCTTCAATCATATGGCAAATGCCAATTATGCGACTATGCGGAGTGAGCTGGATGATTTTAAAGAAGAGATCATTGACCGGAAGAGCAGGAAGAAGGTCACAATCCAGAATGAGATCGTAAGGTCCATACAGGAAGTAGAGATTGCCAATTTTCTGTATCTGAACGGCATCGAGTATACCTATGAGCCTATCTATCCATATAATATCCGTATGGCTTCCAAACCTTACACTCCGGATTTTAAGATTATGCAGGGAAATCATACGGCGTATATTGAGCATTTCGGCATTACAGAAGAGGGAAAGAATTTTCTGTATGACGAGAAAACGCTGACGGCATACAAAAAAGCAGTCAATGATAAGATTTCGCTGCACAGACAGCATGGGACGGAATTGATCTATACCTTTTCAGCTTATAAGGACGGGCGGAGTATCTCCGATCATCTGGAAGAAAAGCTTGTTCAGCGTGGATTTGAACTGCACAGACGCTCTGATGAAGAGATTGTTAAGAAGTTGATCGCCATGGAAGAGAACAAATACATCCGGCGTCTTGTCTTTCTGGTGATCAACTTTATCCGGAATTTTAAGGTTAATGGATATGATGAGGGGGATTTTGCCGAGCTGGCGAGAAAAACCTCCAATGTAAGGACGCGTCTGTTTCTGGACATCTGCCACGGATGTTTTCTGGAATATAAAAAGTATCTGATTGAGAACCATGCGGTGGAC
>CAMWMT010000274.1 GCA_947175375.1 uncultured Clostridiaceae bacterium
CTCATATTCACCATTAAAATTTTCATACCATTTATCATGTTCCCCTACATTATCATCGTCAAATCGGAATTCCCATGTGCCATTCAAATTTTCCCAGTTATTTCTTACAAACTGTGGTCTTGGATAATCTTTTACATAAAATTTCATAAACATATCTCCTTGCTTAATTGATATTTTTTATGCCCTTTTTATCACCTTTTCAATATCCCAAACAGTCCCTTTTTCTCGTAAGGCTCGCTGCTTACCGATACCACGCTATAACCTGTTTTTGCAACCACATCCTTCAGCTCCTTTTCCTGAATATCCTGTTCTGCGATAATAACCGTCTGTTTTTTGGTATGCGAACTTGATACCTTTTTTACTTGAAAGGCATTCCTCACTGCCTCATTGATATGTGCCTCGCACATCCCACAGGCCATTCCTTCTATAACCATCGTAATCTTAACCATAAAACATCCTCCAATCTCTATACTGATATTAGTTAGCAAAAGCTAACCTCTGATTTTAGTAAATGCGGCCACCTTGTATTAGCAGCCGCAGATTTGATTTTAAGTATACTCCCTTTGATTTACTTTTGTCAATATGGTAGAAAATCGTTTGAAGAATTTTTAGATAATTCCGTGAACAGCTCGATCATCAGTTTCTTCTGGTTTGTACTATCCTTTGGATCTCCTCCCCTTCTTGAATCGGCACAGGTAGACATGATGCCCTTTCGATATATGGACAACGATACAGGCTGGCAGCCAAAAACGCCGCAGACAAGGACTGCCCACGACGTTTTTAAATCATTGCTTTTCCAACAGCTCCATATATTTCTGCCACTCCGTTTCCGGAACTTTCAGGGCAGCCATTGCCTGCTCAGCCGACAGGTCCATAGTTTCCATAAGGTTCCTTATTCCATTCGCAGTTCCCTCTATGAGTCCATCATTATATACGCATTCTCCTAATCCACTCATGTGCCCTGCCTCCTTCCACAATTCTTCATTCTGCGAAAAATCGATATACTCCGATACTTTCTCCATGAAGTTTTTTTCATGGGGATACATGATCGTGTTCAGGAAACGAAAGAGATCGTATCCTTCTTCTTCCCTGTCTCCATTATACACCTTATCGCCCAGTTTGATAACCACCAATGTCATCAAGTCATAACTTTCTCTTGGAGCCTTAACAGAACTGGTGTCCTTTGTGTTCGTCACTTCATAGACAGCAAAGCTGTATTTCTGCGCTGCGGGAACATCATCCCGGCAGATCCAGATGCTGTAGCATTTCTCCAACCCGCTGTAATCGGTATTTTCCGTGATCAGTGACAGCTGGGAAGACAGGCGTCTGGCAAGATAATACATTCCTCGCTTCTCAATGGGATATCCCGGACGATATGTCTTCTGAGGTTCCACATCCATATGCAGGCTCACCAGAACATCACCGGCAGAGAATATCGGATTCTTCGCCCGGAACGCCAGATCAAAATAAGAGACTTTCTCATTCAGCTGGATAAATTCCGCATTATCTCCAGACACCTTCGTATTTGTTCTTCCAGGTGAGACTTCAGTTCCATCCGTAACGGACTCCGACTCGATAAAACCCATGATCTCTTCCCGACTGTATCCTTTGTACTCTGTAACCACTTCTCTCAAAATCACTGCGAGCACTTCCCGGTTACACAGCAGTTCCTTACTCTGAGCATCCAGTCCAGCCATATCATTCGTAAGCTGCATGGAACTTAAGACATCCATGCTTCCATTGACTTTGCTCATATACTTCCTCCTGATTTAGAACATTTGTTCTGTGTTCAGTATAAAACAGAAATATATACATGTCAAGCTCCTGGTCATACACAATCATCTTTATTATATGAAGTTCATTATACGCTTGACAACGTTTCAAGTCACACTACACAACTATGCAATTTAAAAAGGCCAATCTACACAAGGCAGACTGACCTTCGCAGGCAAGATGGTCTTGCCACTCTATTGCATAACATCACAGATGACTTTTCCTATATCTTCATTTAAACAAATGGACTGTTTCTCAATATCCTGTGGACAAATCGCCTCGCCATAGTTCACGCAGGCATATACAGCTTTTGGATTCTCTGCCGTCATCTGCCAAAACGGGTATTTAATGATGACTGGGGTATTACCTCCCACTCCAAGCTCTAAAAACAGAATGTGCAATCCTTTGTGCCGACGGATAAAATCATTATACCGCTCAGCCGCCGCATACCAGCCCTCATCCTGCACAAAGGAATCATCCTGTCTCAGATTCATTGTCATAGGTGCACCGCAGACAGGACATTTCGGTATTAGTTCCGATGGAATCTTCATATCCTTTTGCTCCGAAATCATCTGTCGGACAGCTTCTTCATTATCGTAGGTTTTCTGATGGCACGCTTTGGAGCATTGCCATAGCCCATAGTCCCCCTGGGTATAAAACAGCCGCTTTTTATCAAATCCTGCCTTTTGGAACTGATGATCCACATTCGTGGTCAAAACAAAATAATCCCTATCCTTCACCAGCTCATACAATGCCGAATAGACCGGCTTTGGGGCATCCACATAGCGATTATAATAAATATGCCTGCTCCACCATGCCCAATATTCTTCCAACGTAGAGTATGGATAAAATCCGCCGGAATACATATCCCGGATATGATATTTTTCCTTAAAATCCGCAAAATACCTTTCAAAACGCTCCCCAGAATAAATAAATCCCGCCGAAGCCGATAAACCGGCTCCTGCGCCAATCACAATGGCGTCCGCTCCATCTATGGCTTCTTTCAGCCGCCTGATATTATGAGAGTAATCTGCTGTAGATTTCTTTGTCCAGATCTTTGAAAACATTACAATCCACCTTCTTAACACTTGTTTCTTTCTGCATAAATTCTTTCACTGTATTTACTGCGATCTGCGCCGCCTTATCATTCGGAAAATGGAATTCCCCGGTAGAGATACAGCAGAACGCCACACTTTCCAAATGGTTTTCTGCCGCCAGCTCCAGACACGAACGGTAACATCCCGCCAACAGATTACAGTCCCTTTTTGTCAAAGACCCGCTGATGATCGGCCCTACCGTATGCAAGATATATCTGCATGGAAGATTATAGGCCTTTGTCATCTTAGCTTTTCCCGTTTCTTCCTCATGTCCCTGCAGCCGCATCATTTCCGCACAGTCAATCCGGAGCTGTATCCCGCTGAAGGAATGGATACAGTTATCAATGCACCTGTGATTTGGCACATAACATCCGGTCATACCGCTATTTGCCGCATTCACAATGGCATCACAGCGCAGCGTGGTGATATCCCCCTGCCAGAGATATAATCCTTCCGATACCGGATTCAGATCATCCAGTTCTGTGATCCCTTTTGCAGCTGTTTCGGCCCTCAGGTATTCATCCTGTACTTTTAGAAATTCTCTGCTGATCTTCTTAGGAAGACGGATATTCATCAAGCCTCTGAGCAGCTGCTTTTGTTCCTTTTCTCCCGCCGGAACTTCCATATCCCGATATTGTATATTTTCCTCCAAAAGTTCCCGTATCAGATACTTTCTCCGTTCGTCCTGATCCATACCTAGCTCCTCTTCTTAATAATCTGTTCCGGACAGATTTCCGCACACTGTCCGCAATGCAGGCAGTGGCTCTGGTCGATCACCGTCGACTTATCTGATAGATCAATACATTTCTGCGGACAGGCAGAATAACATAATCCACATCCAGTACAGCCCGAACCTACAAAATAACCTGTCTGCCTTGCTTCCAGCGCTCCAATCACAATGCTGTCCCTGACTACATGAGCCGGATCGCTGATATCAAAATATTCTCCTTCAGCCTCATACACCCAGAACACTTCCAGTGCCGCGCGCGTATCCTCCGGATAAATCTTTTGCATATATGCATTCTTCTGAAATATCTCATCCAGCTTCTCTGAACCAATATTTTTCACTTTCCCCCGCAGGGAAACAGCCGCTTTGCCTTTTGTTGCGGAAACCGCGATAAACTGCTGTTCCATGACCTGTCTGTAAAATTCCTTCCCTCTGGCCGTCAAAAAGTATACGCCCTTGTCATCCCATAGCATCATATCGATGATCCGGGTCTGCGGATGTCCATCTGCTCCAATAGTAGCCACTGTTGCAGAATGGAATTCCTCTACTAATTTTTTTAAATACACGCTGCTTTCCATATCTTAGTGCACCCCTTTCAATATCGGCGTAAGCCTCTTATAAACCATCATCGTAAAAATCCCAATCGCCAGCCCTTTCAGCACATTAAACGGAAGAACATTAAACAGTACAACATCCATTTTTGTTCTTATAAAAGGAATAAACGCACCAAAAGATGCAATCACCTGCTCAAGCGGCATAAATATTTCAAACATGGGAAGCAGGATAAAATAATTAGCGATTGCCGCAGCAATTCCCATAATGACGCTGCTTGCCATGCAGGCAGCCCATGCCATCCTTTTTGTTTTATGAAATCTATATATAAGACC
>CAMWMT010000275.1 GCA_947175375.1 uncultured Clostridiaceae bacterium
GACTCCATCAACATCAGGATAATCTACCAGCATCCGGGCTGCAGCCGCCTGATAATAACTGACATCTGCCGTAGGCCATTTAGATCGGATTGAGCGGCAGGGAATCCCGTGCTGCTTCATAATATCTTCAAATGCATCATGACGGTCATTGGCGGGCGTAGATACTTCAGTGCCTCTCTGGGAACCGACAAACTGGAGAACGCTGCGACAGCCGGAACGAATCAGTTCCTCTGCCGCCATCCGGCCACCGGCCCAGTGATCCACAGAGACGCAGGGAATGTTTTTCCCCAGATTTCTGTCTAGCGCTACAATTGGCAGCCGAACATCTTTGTATTGTGAGATATCCAGAACCGTATGCGCTCCAAATATGATCCCGTCCACCCTTCGGCGTTTTAACATTTCCAGATAACGCTGCTCATAATTCTTTTCGTAAAAAGTGTTGCAGATCATGGTCTGATATCCCTTTTCACACAGAACCTTCTCGGCTGCATTTACAAACTGCGCAAAGAATGGATGTGCCACCTCCGGGACGATCACCGCCACGATCCCGCTTTTTTGAAAAAATAGATTCCGCGCCATTTCATTTGGCGTATAGTTCAGCTCTTCTATGGAAGCCTGCACCTTTTGTCTGGTCTCTGCTTTTACATACCCCTTTCCACTGAGAACACGGGAAACGGTTCCCACACCCACCTGCGCATGTCTTGCAACATCCTGAATTGTCGCCATATTTTAATTCCCCAATAACCTTATATTTCTTATTTAAACGAACAGTGAGCCAGGAATGGAATAACTGTACCGAACTGGCTCACTGTGCAAAAGCTCATAATTCCGAAATTAAGTTTACTTTTTTTTCCGGGAATTGTCAAACTATCCTTTGATTCCGGACGAAGCGATACCTTCGATGTAGTATTTCTGCATGAAGATGAACATGACGAGCATCGGGATCGCAGATACGACTAGCGCTGCCATGATCGCGCTGTAGTGAACCGGCTGGGTTCCGAAGAATACCTGGATCGCCAGCTGGATGGTACGCTTGCTCTCGCCGGTCATGACGAGGAACGGCCACATGAAGTCATTCCAGTGTGCTACGAAGTCCAGAATAAACACGGTCGCATAGACGGTTTTGGAAATCGGCATGACCACAACGAAGAAGGTCCGGATCGGACTGGCTCCGTCCAGAGCTGCCGCTTCCAGAAGTTCATTCGGGATATCATAGAAGAACTGGCGGAACATGTAGATGGAGAAGCACTTTGCTACAAACGGGATGACCAGCGCTGCCAGGGTGTTGACCCAGCCAAGCTGTGACATTTCAATATACAGAGGCAGCATGATCGCTTCCATAGGCATTACCATCAATGCAACGATAAAGTTCAGCATCAAGCCTTGTCCCTTAAAATCAAACTTGGCAAGCGCGTAACCGCAGATGGAATTGAGCAGCAGGTCCAGTACCAGGATCAGCGCGATATACACGAGGGTATTCTTGAACACCAGCACCATATTCAGCCTTGAGAACACTTCTTTAAAGTTGTCAAGAGACGCCTGAACCGGAATAAAGGTCGAGAGCGAATTCATGTTCGCGAAGATCAGTGCTTCCGGTTTCAATGATGCGGAGATCATCCAGACCAGAGGTGATACAAAAATAAGGCCAATGACGATATTTCCTGCATAAAAGAAAAATTTTGTCAGAAAATTGGATACTTTCATAGATTTTGTCATGATCTGTCCCTCCCTTTAATGATTATCCAGCATCAATCTCTTCATGGCCAGTGACATAATGACCACGATGACGAAGAAGACTGCTGCGACGGAGCAGGCATAACCAAAATTACCCTGCTGGAAGCCCTGGGTATAGATGTAATAAACCAGCGTCTTGGTGCTGTTCTCCGGTCCGCCCTGGGTCATGACGTAGGGCTGTGTGAACAGTTTCATAGCCTGGATCATGGTGATCTGGATGACATACATGATCGTGCTCCTCAGGCCGGGCAGCGTGATGTACAGGAACTGCTGCACCTTGTTAGCTCCGTCCACGTTAGCCGCTTCATACTGGTCTCTCGGGATACCCTGCAGGCCTGCCAGGAAGATCATCATCTGATACCCTGCGCCCTGCCATGCGGACATGAAGATGATAGAGTTCATGGCCGTTTTGGAGTTGCTCAGGAAATTGATAGGCTCCAGTCCGAGATTGACCAGAAGAGAGTTGATCAAACCAGTGCTGGGATTTGAGTTGTAAAGAACCGTCCACAAGATGGAGATGACCACCATGGAAGTCAGCTGCGGGCTGAAATACATGGTACGGAAGATCGAAACTCCACGGAATCTGGAAGAAACCAGCATTGCCAGCGCAAGAGCCAGAGCACACTGGAGTGGGACAACGAGCACTGAAAAATATACCGTATTTCTAAAGGCAATCCAGAAGTCCTTATCCGCGAACAATTTTATGTAGTTCTTCAGACCAATAAACGTGATGTTATCCGGTCTAACGATCTGATACTGGAACAGAGAATAGCGAACCGTATACAGAATCGGAACAACCAGAAACGCAACCAACAGGAACATAGCTGGGCCAGTGAAAATGTAGGCCGCTACGCGTTCATTCCTTTTTCTGCCTGTAAGGCTGGATGTCTTGGACATATTCATTCCCTCCTATTGAAGTTCCGCATCTGTCTATGCATCCCCCCTTTGTCTGGAAGGATTTCCCGCTGCATCCGCATCAGGAAATCCTTCCAGGGGATGCACAGACAGATGCTGTCAAACTGTAGTTTAGATAAAAAGACTGCGCCTGCATACCAGGCGCAGTCTTCTTTGCAACTGATACTTGTCAGATATATTCAGATGATCTGCCAGTCAGATTCATTAGTTTGCATAGTACATGTCATAATCTTCCTGGAAAGCAGCTACAACGCTGTCCAGCTCAGACTGGATATAATCAGTTTCCACCACATGGTCGGAAGCTGCTCTGGAGAAGATGTTGGTCATAGCTTCTGCATATTTTGTTGAGAATACAGAATAGGAAGGAGTTCTCGGACGGGGAACTGCTGTATTCTGAAGCTGCTCTACGATCAGGGCAAGCGGTCCCTCTGCATATTCTGCCATAGCCGGATCGTCATAAGAAGAATTCCGGGTTGCCGGTTTTGCGATCGCCGCTGCATATGTAGCAATATTTTCTGTATTGAACAGCCACTGCAGGAACTCTCCTGCTGCGTCTACATTCTTGCAGTCTTTGCTGATGGCTGCAGACCAGTCGCCGCAGGGAGATACTGCTTTCTTCGTTTTATCAGATACCGGATAGTAGGTAACGCCCCAGTCAAAGGTTGCGCTTTTTTGCAGAGTCGAGATTTCCCAGCAACCGCCAAGCTCGGTGGTGCATGCCTGGTTCAAGAACTCATCTTTGATCGGGTCAATGTTTGCGTAATCGTTTGCGATCAGGTTTGCAAGGTATTCTGTAGTCTCTACACACTCTGCGCTGTTGATATATCCGTCAGTTGTAGATCCGTCATCGCTGACGAAATCTTTTCCATTAGAGATAAACATGGGCTCCAGTGCATAAGGAAGTCCCTCGCCGTGGTCCATAATGATATGGGTTCCCACATGGTCAGCAGTTGTACACTTTTCCGCAATCTCTGCCAGTTCAGACCAGGTCAGCGGGTTGTCTATGGTACGGGAATCGATGTCTGCCACATCCACGCCGCATTCAGCCAGCTGGTCTCTATTGTAGAACAGAGCTACGGAAGACTCTGTAGCGGAGATTGCATATAACTTCTCGTCATATGTACACTGTGCAACTGTCGAAGGTACGAAATCAGACAGGTCATCCTGCGTAAAATAGTCATCGAGCGGTACAATGATTCCATTCGCAGCGTAATAGGAGACAGTCGGACCATCTACATAGAAGATGTCCGGAAGGTCGCTGGATGTAACAGCAGTCGTGATCTTATTCTCATATGCATAAGAATCAGAACGGTCGATGGCTTCACGGCTCACCTGGATCTCCGGGTGCTCTGCGTTCCATTCATTAATCTTCTCGACCCACCAGGCCTCTACGCCTTCTGTGTCTGTGGGGCTCCAGATGCTCAAGGTAACTGCGCCATCTGCTGCCGCAGAACCACCTGTTGCAGAGTCTCCGCCGCCGGACCCGCCGCAAGCTGTCAGTGACACTACCATAGCGGATGCCAGAAGCATACTTGAAACTTTTTTCATGTTCATAAGGTTTCCTCCTTTTATTTATGGAACCCGTTCCAATCAGCTCCTTTTTTTACCACAGGGCTTATCCTGTGGTGTAGCTTTTCATGGAACCCGTTCCATTTATTATGGGTATATAGTAGCACTTTATCGGAAATATGTCTATAGCTTTCTTAAAAATAATTAAAAAAATGTATATATATACAATTTCAGCAAATCATTTTTGTATATTTTTGATAAATATTTTTATAAATTTCTAAAAAATACACAAATGTAATTGCGGAACCTGTTCCATAA